>JBIKWH010000227.1:0-4243 GCA_044356435.1 Vicinamibacterales bacterium | reverse complement strand
AGAACCTATCTCACAAATGGCGCCGGCATTCGGCTGACGATGCATCCCGGTTGCCTGCGTTGCTCCTCCCGCACATACACCCGGCATGCTTGGTCGTCGCGCCTTGGCACCCGGGCGCCTCGCCACCCTCGGTGCTACGGCCCATTTGTGAGATAGGTTCTAGTCCGTCGCGTGAACGGGGCGCGCGTCTCCGCGTATAGTGTCGTTCGCCGGAGGGCGCGTATGCAGAGACTGCCTGTGCTTCGAGTGTTGCTGGTCCTGGGACTTGTCGTGATGGCGGCCCAGCCGGTCCGCGTTCAGAATCCGACTGCGACGCCTCCCGCGGCTGCGCCGGCGCCCGCGTTGCCACCCTCGAAGCCGACGCTGCTCACCAAGTCGCCGCTGACGCATCTCGGTCTCGTGTTCCGGGACCTGCGGCCCGTGGTCAAGGGCTATGCCGACATCTTCGGGATCCCGGTACCCGAGATCACCCGCGTGACATTCGATCTGCCGAACGGGAAGAAGGCGGAGGCGAAGGTCGCCTACGTGCCCCTGCCGAACTTCTATCTGGAACTGCTGGAGCCGGTCACGAAGTCGGGCCCGCTCTACGACCACCTGCGGACGTTCGGCCTGGGTGTGCACCACCTGGGCGTCGGGGTCGACGGCAACGTCGATGCGGTGGTGGCCGAGCTGGTCTCGAAGGACGGCAAAGTGACAGGTGGGGTGAAGGGCGGGACGCAGGCCTTCGTCGACTTCCGCCACACCGAGATCGGCGCCACGCTGGAGATTGCGCCGACGGCCAGACCCGCGATGCCGCCGGCACCCACGACGCAGACGGGGCTCTTCGGCGGTCAGGCCATCCGCCATGTCGGACTGGCGAATCTCGACATCGAGGCGTCGCTGCAGAAGTACATCGACGTGTTCGGCATGCCCGCGGTGCCGGTGCGGCGATTCCCACCCGAGGGCTGGTTTCCGTATCCGCCCGGCCACAAGTGGTCGAAGACCTCCTACGTGCTGACGAACCAGGTCAACCAGATGGGGATCAACATCGAGTTGATCATGTCGGTGGCCTCACCGACGCCGTGGACGCACCACATCGAGAAGCAGAAGGGGACGTCCATCATGCACATCGCCGTCGGGATGGGGAAGATTCCTCGCGATGAGTGGCTCCGCATCGGCCAGCAGAAGGGCGGCAAGTGGACCAACGGCGGGGCGGACAGTTTCTTCGCCTACCTCGACTGGTCCGACACGCTCGGTCTCGTGATCGAATAACCAGAGGACCGCCCCGTTCACAGCGGTGGCGTAAGTTCGGCAGCGGAACGCTGTCGCGGGATGTCGCACCTTGCTCGCGCGAAGGCTGGCGCTGCCGTGCCCAAGGGTACGATGGGACTCTTTGCCAGTCTCCACGTTGCGTCCCTCCGAGTTCAAGGTTCTGATGAATCGATTCTGGTTCCGCTGCGGCCTCGCCGCGCTCATCCTCGCCCTCGCCGCCGCTTCCGTTTCGGCGCAGCCGCGCCAGTTGCCGGTCCTGATTGACGCACCCCCGCCTCCGGCGGCGCCATCCACGATCGCGCGGGACGCCCAGGGCCGCGCCACGCTCCGCGCGATTCGGATCGAGACTCCGCTGAGGGTTGACGGCAAGCTGGACGAAGCGGTGTACAAAGTCGTGCCCGCCGCGAGCGACTGGATTCAGCAGACGCCGCAACCCGGCGCGCCGGCCACCGAGCCGACGGACGTGTGGGTGTTCTTCGATGACTCGAACCTCTACATCGCGATGCACCTGCACGAGACGCAGCCGGACCGGCGCATCGGCACCGAACTGCGTCGTGACGCGCAGGGGCTGACCAACGACGACAACGTCATGCTGGTCCTCGACACGTTCTACGACCGGCGCAACGCCTTCAACTTCCAGGTGAACTCCATCGGCGGGTTCCGCGATCAGCTCATCACGGACGGGGCGGCCAACGGCGCCTGGAACACCATCTGGAACGTCCGGAAAGCGGACGCCGAGGACGGCTGGTCGTTCGAGATGGTCATCCCGTTCAAGTCGCTGCGCTATACCGGTGCGGGTCCACAGGTCTGGGGCTTCAACGCCCGCCGGACCACCAAGTGGAAGAACGAGATGTCGTACATCAACCCGAACCCGGTGGCCTACGGTGGTCCGGGCATCAACATCCTGGCCACGGCGGCCACGCTGGTGGGCGTCGAGACGCCGTCGAACACGATGAACCTCGAGCTCAAGCCGTATGCGATCTCGTCGCTCACCACGGACAGGACCGTGGCCCAGCCGTTCAGCAACGACCCGTCGGCCAACGGCGGCTTCGACTTCAAGTACGGCATCACCCGCGGCCTGACGGCCGACATGACGGTCAACACCGACTTCGCCCAGGTGGAGGAGGACGTCCAGCAGGTGAATCTGACCCGTTTCAGCCTCTTCTTCCCCGAACGGCGCGACTTCTTCCTCGAAGGGCTCGGTAACTTCGGCTTCGCCGGGCAGGGCACCGGGTCCAATCAGGATGGCGTCGCCGAGGTTCCGACGCTTTTCTTCAGCCGGCGGATCGGCCTCAACAACGGCGCGACGATCCCGGTGCGGCTCGGCGGCCGCGTGACTGGACGCGCGCGTGGATTCGAGATCGGCCTGCTGAACATTCAGACGGGGGAGAAGCCCGAGGCGCGGACCAAGGGCACGAACTTCACGGCCGCGCGCGTCCGGCGCCAGGTTCTGCGCCGCAGCAACATCGGCTTCATCACGACGATGCGGAGCCCCGGGAGCCGCGGCACGGAGAGCTTCGCGGGCGGCGTCGACGCCAACTTCCGCTTCTACGACAACATCGAGAACAACTTCTACTACGCGTCCGCCTCCGACCCGAGGCCGGGCGCCAGCGACACCGGGACGTATCGCGCCCGGGTCGCGTGGGTGCCCGATCGCTACGGCATCGAGGTCGAGCACCTGAAGATCGGCAAGGACTTCGCACCCGAAGTCGGCTTCGTGCGTCGCCCGGACTATCGCAACTCCTCCCTCGCGCTTCGCTTCAGCCCGCGCCTGAAGAAGCACAAGCACATCCGGCAGTTCATCGCGACCTACAACCTCGACAACATCACGAACTCCGCCGATACGCAGCTCGAGAACCGGAACAACCAGATCGACTTCGCGGTCGATTTCCACAACAGCGACCGGATCACGGTGAGCTATGTCGACCAGTACGAGTTCATCCCGGCGCCGTTCACCATCTCACCTGGTGTCCGGATTCCACGCGACACGTTCAACTACGAGACCTACCGCGTGTCGTACGTGCTCGGCAACCAGCGCAAGGTAGCCGGGACGCTGAGCGCCCAGACCGGCACGCTCTACAACGGCGACCGGACGACCGCCAGCTACGGCGGCCGCCTCAGTTTCTCACCGCGGTTCGTGATGGAACCCACCATCTCGTTCAACCGGGTGCACCTGCCCTACGGAGACTTCACCGCGAACCTCCTGCAGACGCGCGTCATCGTGACGCCACAGCCGCGGATGCAGATTGTGAGCCTGCTGCAGTGGAATCAGAGCGCGAAGACACTCACGTCGAGCGTGCGTCTGAGGTGGGAGTACATCCCGGGCAGCGACTTCTTCGTGGTGTTCACCGACGGACGCAACACGCCGGACGCGCTGGCGCCGGGCCTGCTCAACCGCACGCTGGCGGTGAAGCTCACGCGGCTGCTGCGCTTCTAGCAGCCCACGGGCTGCTAGCGTTCACCCCACTTCAGCTTTTCCCGCAGCACGTCGTAGTAGCTCCGGCCTCCGGGCGTCAGGAGGCGCACGCGGCTGCCCGCGCGCGACACGCGGACGACGTCGCCGGGGCGGAGCACGTAGCCCGACTGGCCGTCGTAGGTCACCAGCGTGTCCTCGCCGTTATGCGCGAGCGGATGCACCTCGACGGTGGCCGAGGCGGGGACGACGATCGGGCGGTTCGTCAGCGTGTGCGGCGCGATTGGTGTGAGGACGATCGCGTCGACGACCGGATGCACGATTGGGCCACCGGCTGCCAGGTTGTAGGCGGTGGAGCCCGTCGGGCTCGCGATGATCAGGCCGTCGGCCTTCACGCGCGTGACGAACACACCTGAGACCGACACGGTCAGTTCGATCATCCGCGAGAGCGACGCCTTCGCGAAGACGACGTCATTCAGCACGAGCCGCGTGTCCGGTCCGTGTCCCGCGCGCTCGGCCGTGGCTTCGAGCAGCAGCCGGCTGTCCTCAATCGCGGTGCCCGCGAAGACCGCCTCGAGC
>JBIKWH010000226.1:0-4245 GCA_044356435.1 Vicinamibacterales bacterium | reverse complement strand
CAGGTAGGACGCGTGCTCGGCAAGCTGCTCGATCGGATAGCCGCGGTACTCGAGGATGCCCTTGTCGCCGTCGATGAAGGTGATCCGGCTGTAGCACGAGGCCGTCGCCATGAAGGCGGGGTCGTAGGTCATCAGGCCGGCATCGTCGGCGCCGGACTTGATCTGGCGAAGGTCCGTGGCGCGGATCGTGCCGTCCTTGATGGCAACTTCGTACTGCTTGCCGGTCCGGTTGTCAGTGATGGTCAGGGTGTCGGACATGGTGTGCGGTTTCAACGGCTCAACGGAGGGTGGACGGTGTCGCTACTGACACTCTCTGGCACCGGCAGAGGTAGATCAATGACAAACGCCCATTCGCCCTGTGAATCGGCATTCGCTCGGCAAACAACGCATGGTAAACCGGAAAATGTTGAAAACACGACTTTACTGACCGTCGCCGTTGTCGTCGGCCTCCGGCGCCGGTTCGGCCGCGATCCGGTAGCTCCCGTCCACCCACCGGGCGAGGTCCAGATTGCGGCACCGCTCGCTGCAGAACGGCCGCCAGACGGGGTCCGCTGGCGCGCGACGGCACTCCACACAGACGTTCGGGACGGGCATGCCCGCCTATTCTACCCGCGCGTCCGGAGCGGTCAGGACTGCGAGGGGAGCGTGTCGGCGTGGTGGCGGACATCCCGCGCGGACACCATGAAGATCACGTCCTCGGCGATGTTCGTCGCGTGGTCGCCGATGCGTTCCAGGTGCCGCGAGATGAGGATCAGGTCGAGGGCGGGTTCGACCGTGGTCTGGTCCCTGACCATGAAGGCCAGCAGCTCCCGGAAGATCAGGTTCTTCAGCGTATCCAGCTTGTCGTCTTCATCGAGCACGTGCTGCGCCAGGTCCATATCGCGCTTCACGAACGCATCGAGAGCGTCGCGCAGCATCGACTGCGCGATATCCCCCATCCGTGGGATGTCGATGAGCTGCTTGACCGGCGGGTGCGCGAGGTAGCGCCGGGCTGCCTCCGCGACATTGACGGCAAGGTCGCCGACCCGCTCCAGGTCCGTATTGATCTTCAGCGCCGCGACGATGGCCCGGAGATCCACGGCCATCGGCTGGTGGAGCGCCAGCAACTGGAACGCGCGCCGGTCGACTTCCATGTGCAGCTCGTTGATCGGTTCGTCCCCTATCGACACCGTCGTGAGGCGTGGGATATCGGCCGTGCTCAGCCCGCTGACGGCGGACCGTACGCGGTCTTCGGCCAGGCCGCCCATCTCGAGCAGCCGCTCCTGCAGTGTCTGCAGCTCTTCCTGAAAGTGACGCTCCACAGCAGCAATCTCCCTAGCCGAATCGACCGGTGACGTAGTCTTCGGTCAGCTTCTCGCGCGGGGCCGTGAACATCCGGTCCGTGCGGTCGAACTCCACGAGCTTGCCCATCCAGAAGAACGCCGTGTGGTCCGAGACCCGGGCGGCCTGCTGCATGTTGTGCGTGACGATGATGATTGTGTACTGCGCCTTGAGCCGGTAGATCAGTTCTTCGATCCGCTGCGTGGCGATCGGGTCGAGCGCCGAGGCCGGTTCGTCCATCAGCAGCACATCGGGCCGGACCGCCAGCGCGCGGGCGATACAGAGCCGCTGCTGCTGTCCACCCGAGAGGGCCAGCGCCGAATCGTGCACGCGGTCCTTCACCTCATCCCACAGCGCGGCCGACCGCAGGCTCTCCTCGACGCGCTCGGCAATCTCCGCCTTCGACGTGACGAGCCGGTTGATCCGGAGGCCGTAGGCCACGTTCTCGAAGATGGATTTCGGAAACGGGTTCGACTTCTGGAACACCATGCCGACGCGGCGCCGCAGCTCGACGATGTCGACGTTGGACGCGTAGATGTCCTTGCCGTCGATGCGGGCGGAGCCTTCCACCCGCGTGCCCGGAATGATGTCGTTCATGCGGTTCAGCGTCCGCAGGAACGTGCTCTTGCCGCAGCCGGACGGGCCGATGAAGGCCGTGACGCGGTTGGTCTGCGCCTGCAGGCTGATGTTCTCCAGCGCACGCTTCGCGCCGTAGTAGAACGACAGGTCCTGGACGTCGACCTTGATCGGCGTCTCGGCGGCGGCCTCCGTGTCGCCCGGGCGCACCAGGGTCGGGCGTGGGGGAAGGGTCGTGGCGTGTGTCGGCGCGTCGGTCATCATCGGGTTCTCAGGCGCGACACCCGGGCGGTGGCGAAGCGCGCCAGCATGGAACAGCCCAGGACAATAGCGATCAGGACCAGCGCGCCGGCCCAGGCCTGCCGATGCCAGTCGTCGTAGGGTGAGATGGCGTAGGTGTAGACCTGCACCGTGATCGACGAGATGGGCTGGGTGAGGCTCGTCGAGAAGAACCTGTTGTTGAACGACGTGAAGAGGAGCGGCGCGGTCTCGCCGGCGATGCGAGCCAGGGCGAGCACGATGCCGGTGATGATGCCCGGGAGCGCGGCCGGAACGATCACCGTGAACACCGCCCGCGCGCGGGTGGCGCCAAGCGCCAGCGCGCCCTCGCGCATCGACCCGGGCACCAGCAGCAGCAGTTCCTCGGTGGTCTTGGCGACGATGGGGATCATCATGATCCCGAGCGCGAGCCCGCCGGCCAGCGTACTGAACTGCCGGAACGGCAGCACGGCGAGGCCGTAGGCGAAGACGCCGATGACGATCGAGGGCACGCCATTCAGCGTGTCGGAGGCGAAGCGCACCACCGAGGCGAGCCGCGTCGCAGGATATTCCGAGAGATAGACCCCGCTGACGACGCCGATCGGTACCGCGAGCAGGGCCGCCAGGCCGCTCAGCATCAGCGTGCCGACGATGGCGTTGGCCATGCCGCCACCCGGCTGGCCGACCGGGGCGGGCAGACGCGTGAAGAAGTTCAGGTCCAGCGCCTGGACGCCCTGACTGACGACGAAGAAGAGGATGAGCGCCAACGGCACCAGGGCGGCCAGCACCGCGAGGCCACAGGCGCCCACGAACACGCGCGAGATCAGCTTCCGTCGGGCCGTGCCGGTCATGCGGAGGCCTCGGCGGGTTCCGCGGTGCGCTTCGTGCTGCCGGTCTTCGCCATCGACCAGATGAGCAGTCGCGACAGCCCGTTCACGATGAGCGTGATCACGAAGAGCACGAGCCCGATCTCGATAAGTGCGTGCAGGTAGAGCTCGTCGGCCGCCTCGGTGAACTCGTTCGCGATGACCGCGGCCATCGTGTACTGCGGCGCGAAGAGTGAGGCCGAGACCTGCGGGTTGTTGCCGATGACCATCGTGACGGCCATCGTTTCGCCGAGGGCGCGGCCGAAGCCGAGCATGACGGCCCCGACGATGCCGGTCCGCGCGTAGAACATCGCGGCGCGGATGGCTTCAAAGCGCGTGGCGCCGAGTGCGTAGGCACCTTCCCGTTGTGCCACGGGCACGGCCTTGAGCACCTCGCGCGCGACCGACGATGTGAACGGCACGACCATGATCGCGAGAATCAGCGCCGCCGAGAGCATCCCGACACCGAGGGGCGGACCCGAGAAGATCGGCAGCGCGCGCAGCGCGTCGGGCAGATGCGTTTGAAACGCCCGCACGGCGGGCACGAGCACGAAGATGCCCCAGAGACCGTAGACGATGGACGGGATGGCGGCGAGGAGCTCCGTCAGGAACATCAGCGGCGTCCGCAGACCCGCCGGGCACAGCTCCGAGATGAAGATGGCGATGCCCAGGGCGATCGGCGTGGCGATGGCGAGTGCGAGGATCGACGAGTAGAGCGTGCCCCAGATGAACGGCAGCGCGCCGAAATCTCCGGCGACCGGGTCCCAGGTGCTGGTCGCCCAGAAGCCCAGGCCGAACTTCTCGATGGCCAGCCAGGACTGGCTGACCAGCGCCACGCCCACGCCGACGACGATCGCGACCAGTACGACCGCAAACGCCCCCGTCGTGAGGCGGAACCCGAGATCCTGGGGACGTGCCCGCATGGTGTCAGTGCGGCGGCGCCGCTACGAGACCTTGACCTGCGCGAGCGCCGCTTGTTCCAGCGCGATGACGGCCGGCGGCAGTGGCGCGTAGCCAAGCTCGGCCGCGCCCTTCTGGCCGTCGGTCAGGGCCCACTTGAGGAAGTTGACCATCGCCGCCCCCTGCACCTTGTCCTCGGGGTCCTGGAACAGGAGCATCCACGTGAACGACGCAATGGGGTAGGCGGCCGCGCCCGGCGCATTGGTGATGGACACGCGGAAGTCGGCCGGCATGCTGGTGGAGGCTTCGGCCGCCGCTGCGGTGA
>JBIKWH010000225.1:0-4248 GCA_044356435.1 Vicinamibacterales bacterium | reverse complement strand
TACGCAGCCAATCTGGAGCGCTTCGATACGTGGCTCGGTGCGACGCTCGAGCACCTGCGCCCAGACGATCTGCTGATCATCACCGCGGACCACGGAAACGACCCGACGACGCCAAGCACGGATCACTCGCGGGAATACGTGCCTGTGCTCGCTGTGGGGCCGCGCGTGCGGGGCGGCGTGGACCTCGGTACGCGGGCGACCTTCGCCGACCTCGGCCAGACCGTCGCCGAGAATTTTGCCGTGGGCCCGATGGCGCACGGTGTGAGCTTTCTGGAGTCATTGCTGTCCCATGCCCACCATTCGTGAGGCGCTCGAGGCCCGCGAGCGCGACATCCTCGCGCCGCAGGCCGCGAGGAGCGCCGAATCCCGCGGCCGCGTGCATCCCGAACCCGAAGACGACGTCCGTCCCGCGTTCCAGCACGACCGCGACCGCATCATTCACTGCAAGGCGTTCCGGCGGCTCAAGCACAAGACGCAGGTCTTCTTCGCGCCGGCCGGTGACCACTACCGCACGCGGCTGACCCACACGCTGGAGGTCTCGCAGATCGCGCGCACGATCGCGAAGGCGCTGTGGCTGCACGAGGAACTGACGGAGGCCATCGCCCTCGGGCACGACCTTGGCCATCCGCCGTTCGGTCACGCGGGGGAGCGGGTGCTCGGGGAGCTGATGCCCGGCGGTTTCAATCACTATGTCCAGAGCCTGCGCGTCGTGCAGAAGCTGGAGAATGACGGCCGCGGCCTGAATCTCAGCTGGGAAGTGCTGGACGGGATCGCCCATCACTCGAAGGGGAAGGACGGCGCGCCGGTCGGCCTGCCGCCCTCGAAGCAGTCGAAGACGCTCGAAGGGCAGATCATGCGGGTCGCGGACCTGGTCGCCTACGTGAACCACGATATCGAGGACGCCGTCCGGGCGGGTCTCCTGCATGAGGCGAACCTGCCGAAGGACGCCGTCCGCGTGCTGGGCACCACCTCGTCCGCCCGCATCGGCCGGATGGTCCGGGATGTCGTGCACGAGACCCAGGCCGGAGGGATGACGGAGATCCGCATGAGCCCGGACGTGCTGAAGGCCACGCTCGACATGCGGCAGTTCCTCTTCGAGGCCGTCTACGAGAACGAGGAGGGCACGTCCGAGTTCAGGAAAGCCGCCGGGATTCTCGGCGGCCTGTGGGAGAAGGTGCAGGAGCGCCCCGAGGCCTTCCTCGAGCCCAGGGCCATCGAGGCGGACGGCCTGGATGTGGCGACCAAGGACTTTCTGGCCGGGATGACAGATCGCTACGCGGTGGGGCTGTTCGAGCGCCTGTTCATCCCGAAACCCTGGGTTGGACCCGTCAACGACCCGGTCTGAGCGGGACGTGCTCCGGCGGCGGCGCCAGCCCGCGGCCCTCATCTGCCGTTCTGCCAACAGGTTGGCGCTACTCGAAGGCGGCTGACCCACGCTATAATGGCCAGTCTGTCTGGCTCCCGCGGGCCGGGCAGGGTGATACCCATGCTGCTGGACCTGACCCGCTTCCGGAGACCGACCGAGGAGCTCACGCGCACGCTGCAGCCGGCGGACCTGCCCCAGGAGGGCGAGGCCTACCGGGTGGTGGCCCCGACGCATCTGGCGTTCGAGGTTCACAAGGATCACGCGCGATTCCGGCTGGCCGGGTCGGTCATCAGTGAGCTGGAGCTCGACTGCAGCCGGTGTCTGGAACCCTACCGCCTGCCGGTGAGCATGCGGTTCGACCACCGCTATCTCCCTCTGTCCGAGGCGTCGGAGGAGAAGCCGGAGCGGGAGGTCGAGGAAGACGATGTTGAGATGAGCTTCTACCGGGACGATCAGATCGACCTGGCCGAGCTCGTCCGTGAGCAGTTCTACCTGGCGCTCCCGATGAAGCCGCTATGCGTAGAGGACTGCAAAGGACTGTGCCCCCAGTGCGGCACGAACCTGAACCTGTCAAATTGCGGCTGCAAGCAGGTTTGGGAGGATCCACGATTGGCCGCGCTGAAGTCGATGAGTACCCACGATGCCTAATCCGAAACGACGCCACTCGAAGACCCGTACCGCCAAGCGGCGCACGCACGACGCGCTGACCCCGGCGACGACCAATCTTTGCCCCCAGTGCAAGGAGCCCAAGGCCCCGCACCAGGTGTGCCCGCACTGCGGTTTCTACCGCGCGCGTCAGGTCCGCCCGGTCAACGAGGAGTAGTTCCGGCTCCGCATGATTGCCTGCGTGTTCCCCGGCCAGGGGTCACAGAAGGTGGGGATGGGGCAGGCGCTTGCTGAAGCGTTTCCCGAAGCCCGCGCCGTCTTCGACGAGGCCGACGCAGCCCTTCCGGGCCTGCGCCGCGTCATCTTCGAAGGACCGGCCGACGAGCTGACCCTGACCGAAAATACCCAGCCGGCCATCCTGACGGTGAGCACGGCGGTCTGGCGCGTATTGGCTGGACGCGGGCTCGCGCCGGCGTTCGTGGCCGGGCACAGCCTGGGTGAGTACTCGGCCAACGTGGCGGCCGGGTCGCTCGCGTTCGGCGACGCCGTGCGGCTGGTCCGCAATCGCGGGCGCTACATGCAGGAGGCCGTGCCGGTCGGCGAGGGAGCCATGGCCGCGGTGCTGGGGCTCGACGAGGCCGGCGTCGCGGCGGCGTGTGCCGAAGCCGCGCAGGGAGAGGTCGTGTCCCCCGCGAATATCAATGGCGGCGGGCAGATCGTGATCGCCGGCGCGAAGGCGGCGGTCGCCAGAGCCGGCGAGGCCGCCAAAGCACGGGGTGCGCGGCGTGTCCTGCCGCTGCCGGTCAGCGCGCCGTTCCACTGCGCCCTGATGCAGCCGGCATCAGACCGCCTCGAACCCGAATTGCGGGCCGTTGCCGCCAGCGCGCCCTCCGTGCCGGTCGTGGCCAATGTGGACGGGGAGCCGCGGCGCGACGCCGCCGGCGCCATCGACGCGCTCGTGCGGCAGGTCGTCGCGCCGGTGCGGTGGGAGGCCGTGGTGCGGCGGCTGGGCGCGCTCGGCGTCACGACCTTCATAGAGGTTGGTCCCGGCACGGTGCTGGCCGGGCTGGTGCGGAAGATTCTCCCCGAGGCGACCGTGGCCAGCGTGGCCGACCCCGGCGACCTCGAGGCCGTGGACGCGCTCATCGGAGCGAGGGTCTAGCGATGTTCGACCTGACCGGGAAAGTCGCCGTGGTCACGGGGGCGTCGCGGGGCATCGGGCGCGGGATTGCGCTGGCGCTCGCTGCCAGGGGCGCCTACGTCGTGGCGGCCGCGCGGGGCGACAACGCAGCAGCGACCGTGGCCGAGATCGCGGCGGCGGGCGGGAAGGCCGAGGTCGCGGCCGTCGACGTCACGGACGCCGAGAGTGCCGTGGCGCTCATCACCGGCGTCGTCGAGCGACACGGGCGCATCGATGTGCTGGTGAACAACGCCGGCGTGGCCCGCGATCAGCTCGTGCTGCGCATGAAGCGCGATGACTGGGACGCGGTGATCGCGGCGAATCTGACGGGCGCCTTCACAACGTCGCAGGCGGCCATCAAGCCGATGGTCAAGGCACGCGGCGGGCGCATCATCAACATCAGCTCGGTCGTGGGCCAGATGGGCAACGCGGGGCAGGTGAACTACGCGGCGTCGAAGGCGGGCCTCATCGGCATGTCGAAGGCGCTCGCGAAAGAAGTGGCCTCGCGCGGCATCACGGTGAACGTCGTCACGCCGGGGCTGATTGAAACGGACATGACCCGGGCCATCACGGACAAGGCCCAGGACGACTGGTCGGGACAGATTCCGCTCGGGCGGATTGGTACGGCGGCTGATGTGGCCGCGGCAGTGTGTTTCCTGGCGTCGGATGAGGCGTCGTATATTACTGGGCACGTACTCGCCGTCAACGGCGGCATGTACATGTAGGAGGTCCGATGGCGGTTGCAGAGAAGGTCAAGGGCATCATCGTGGAGCAGCTCGGCGTGGACGAGGAAGAAGTGACCGCGGACGCGTCCTTCGTGGACGACCTCGGCGCGGACTCGCTCGACACCGTCGAGCTGGTGATGGCATTCGAGGAAGAGTTCGGGATCGAGATCCCGGACGAGGACGCCGAGAAGATCACGCGCGTCAAGGAAGCCGTCGACTACATCGAGGCTCACGCCAAGGGCAAGAAGTAACCGTCGATATCCGGTCGATATCCGGCGGAGGAGGGGGCGTGCAGAGGCGGGTTGTCATCACGGGGATCGGGTTGGTGTCGGCGCTGGGCATCGGCACGCGTCCGAACTGGGACGCACTGA
>JBIKWH010000457.1:0-2501 GCA_044356435.1 Vicinamibacterales bacterium | reverse complement strand
GACGGACCGGGTGGCAGGCGGGCCGAACGGCACGACGGCGCCTCGCTCCTCCGGCCGTTCGTCGGGCGGTGACGCGCCGCCGTGTCTGGGAATCAGCGCGGACAGCGCCTCGAAGCCCTGCGGCGCGAGGTCGGCGATCAGGCGTCCGCGCGGCGGTGCAAACACCGTCGTGCCGAGCGTGGCGAGCGCCTCGAGCGTCGTCGTCACGCGGCGGAGGATGTCGGGCGACGGCGCATGGCCGCTGGCGCGGAGGATCTCGCTCACCGCCGAGACGGCGGCGGCGAGGGCATCGCGGCGTTCGTCGAAGGACTCATGCAGGTCCCCGCCGCCGCCCGTCAGCCGGGCTGTCTGGGACTGCCGGAAGCGGTCGCCCGCGGCGATCAGGCGATCGAGCACCGCCGTGCGTTGCCAGTGGAGCTGATTGACCGCCCACACGGGGACGGGCGGTTTGGGGAGGGCCTTCACCCGTGCGGACGCTTCCGCGTGGCCGTCCTTCTTCAGCGAGGCGGCCAGCGCATTCCGCGCGTTGACGAAGGCCTCCGGCGGTAGTCGGAAGAGCGCCGCGATCTCACTTTCGGCCTCGAAAACCGGCCCGATTGCCATGTGACCTAGTCTGTCACACCCCCCTCGTAGGCTGGTGCCACACCAGAGAGGAGATCGCATGTCCGCCCTTCAGCAGTTGGCCCTCTACGAACCCGTCGCGCCAGTCGTCCCCGGAGTGTCCGGACTCCCGGGAGTCCCGGGAGTGGCAACCCCGAGGCCTCCCATCCGCGCGCCGCGGCCCGTCACGCAGGTCTGCGCCGGGTGTCGCGCTCGCGAGGCGCGCTACGGCTTTCGGGACTCCCGCCGGATGGAGAACAGCCGCACGCTGTGCTTCGCCTGCTTCCGGATGGAGCTGGATCGTCGGCACGCCGTGGCCGAGAGGCTCGCGCGGAGCTGGGACGCCGATCAGGCACCCCTGCCGCTGGCGCAGGTGCTCGAGGACGCCACACGGCGTCGCCGTCGCGCCCAGATCGCCGCGCGCCACGCGCTCGGGTTGCGGTAGCGCGTCCACCCAGGCTCAGCCTGGCGCTCAGTTCAGACGGAGGAAGCGCATCCTGTCGAGGCGCGACACCTTCGTGATCACCGCGTCGGGGGAGATGCGTTCCACGATCTCCACCATGAAGCCGCTGGCCGCGAAGGTCCTGGCCGTCGTCGCCCTCACGACGACCACGCCTTCGCCGGCCTCCGGCGACCACTCGGGCACGTCGCGCCGCAGGTAGTAGTCGAGGCCGAAGTCCATCGTCCGCTCCAGCCCGAACTCGTAGATCGGCCCGCCCTGTGCTTCACGGAGCGCGGCCGCCGCCGCGGCGCGCGACGTCAGCAGCGGGTCGAGCGCCGGCATGATCCGTGTGGTCACGCCGATCACCAGGATCGCCATCACGGTGGCCGTGAGCCCGAGCGCCAGCCAGCCGCGCCGACGTAGACCGAGCAGCGCAATGCCGGCGCCCGCCGCGGCGATGGCGACGCCCCAGGTGGCCAGCCCGAGGGCCTGCACGGCCGGCACGAACGCCGCGGGCACCAGGAGCGCGGGCGCGGCCAGCGCCAGCGTGCCGCCTACCGCCAGCAGCGTTGCGCCGACGGCCGCCATCAGCCCGCGACCACGGCCGGGTGAGTCGAGCGCGCCTGCCAGCGACCGTGCGATGAGGAAGGCGAGCGGCGGAAACATCGGCAGGATGTAGCCCGGCAGCTTCGACCGCGACACGCTGAAGAAGACAAACGGCACCACGGCCCAGCAGAGCGCGAGCCGTGCGTGGCCTTCGGACGCATCGCGGGCGACGCTGGTGCCGCGCCACGCGTTCCGCGCGGCCGGGACCAGGACCGCCGTCCACGGCAGCAGGCCCGCCACGAGCACGCCGCCGAAGTACCACCACGGCTGCTCGTGCGCGAAGACCGGCGTCAGAAAACGCTGCACGTTGTGCTCGTAGAGGAACACGCGCAGGAACTCCGGATTCCTGCTGGCACAGAGCACGTACCACGGCAGCGCGACCACCGCGAACGCGGCCAGCGAGACCGGGTGCGCAAACGAGAACGCCAGCCGCCAGCGCCGCATCAGCAGCGCCCACGCCGCGACACTGGCGCCGGCGAGCAGCAGGGCCGCGGGGCCTTTGGCGAGCACGGCCAGGCCCAGTGCCGCACCCCACGCCAGTTGCCACGTGCGTGTCTCGCCTGCCCGTCCGACGGCACCGAGGCCCTGGCCCTCAGCGGAAAACAGTTCGGCCAACCGCGCCCCCGCGACGAAGGCGAGCGTCAGCATCGCCGCGAAGACCATGTCTGTGCTCGCGGCCCGCGCGAACGCGATCGTGGCCAGCATCGACGGCAGCACGAATGCCAGCGTGAGCGCCGAGCTCCGTGAGCTCCGGGCCGCCAGCCCGATCAAGGCGAGCATCGCCAGCGAGATCGCCAGCGCCGACGGCACGCGGGCGGCCGCATCCGACTCGCCGGCGACGGTAAAGGCCGCC
>JBIKWH010000224.1:0-4254 GCA_044356435.1 Vicinamibacterales bacterium | reverse complement strand
CGTCGGCCGCAAGACCGCCAACGTCGTCCTCGGCCACGCCCTCGGCGTGCCGGGGCTGCCTGTCGACCGCCACGTGCTGCGCGTCGCCAACCGCATCGGCCTCGCCTCCGGCGACGATGCGGTGAAGGTCGAGCAGACACTCTGCGGGCTGCTGCCCCCGAAGAAGTGGGTCCTGGCCTCTGACGTGCAGATCCTCCACGGCCGCCGCATCTGCCGGCCGAAGCCGCTCTGCGATCGCTGCGCCGTCAAGGACCGCTGCGCATACGTCCGCAACCTCGGTGCCGCCACGAAGCCGGCGTCGCGTCGACGAGCCACACCCCGTGAACCGAGACGAGTTCGCACGCCTCGCGGATGAGGCCGTCGGCCTCATCCCGAAGCGGTTCCGGGATGCGATGACGAACCTGGCCATCATCATCGAGGACGAGCCGTCGCCCGCGCTCCTGGCGGAGATGGAGATCGAGCCGCCGGACACGCTCTACGGGCTCTACAGCGGCACGCCGATCACCGAGCGCCGCTGGGACGACGGGAACCGTCTCCCGGACCACATCACGCTGTACCGCCGACCGATCGAAGGGGACGCCGAGGACCGCGACGACGCCCGCGTGATGATCGCCGAAACGCTCCTGCACGAGGTCGGGCACTACTTCGGCCTGAGCGAAGAAGAGATTGAGGAGATCGAGGAGCAGTTCTGGGGCAGCCTGGAACGTGGAGCGCCGGAGGCATGAGGCTTCGCAAGCGTTTCGGCCAGCACTTCCTCGAGCCGGCGTGGGTCACGAAGCTGGTGGCGGCCGTGGGACCGAAGCCCGACGACACCGTCATCGAGATCGGCCCCGGTGGCGGCGCGCTCACCTTCGCACTGGCGCCGCATGTCAGGCGGCTCGTCGCGATCGAAGTTGACCGCGACCTCGCCGACGAGCTGGAGCCGCAGCTGCCGGCCAACGTCTCGCTCATCCGTGGCGACGTGCTCAGGATCGACCTGGCCGGGCTGTGCGACCAGGCGGGCCCCGGTCCGGTCCGCGTCGTCGGGAATCTCCCCTACAACATCTCCTCGCCGATCCTCTTCAGCCTGCTGGCGGCACACGACGGCGGCCGGCGCATCAGCGACGCCACGTTGATGCTGCAGCGGGAAGTGGCCGTGCGGCTCGCGGCGGCGCCCGGCAACGGCGACTACGGCGTGCTCTCCATCCAGGCCGGGCTGACGGCCGCCGTGCGGCTCGCGCTCGAATTGCCCCCCGGCGCCTTTCGCCCACCGCCGAAGGTGCACTCGGCCGTTGTCCGCATGACCTTTCACGACCCGCAGCCGCCCGTGGACGACCACGCGCGCTTCACCACCGTCGTGCGGGCGCTGTTCACCCTTCGCCGGAAGACGATCCTCAATGGGTTGAAACATGCCGTCGGCGTTGAAGCGGGCGCGGCCCGGGCGGCACTCGACGCCGCCGGGATCGACCCCTCCACGCGCCCCGAACAGGTCGACATCGCGACGCTCGTCCGGCTGGTGAATTCGCTGCCGGTCCCGCTCTGAAACGGGGCCGGAATCGGCCCTCCACCCGTGCTATATTTCTCCCGAAGTTATTGAGCCCGCCAGAGTTTTGGGCCTGACAGGTCTCGCCACCCCCGGTGAGATTCTGTGGCCCGCACAGGCGTCCCAGCCGCCTGATTTCGGTTACTGCCCTCTTCTCGGGAGACGTCCGCCCGGACGACCCGCGATGGCGCCGTGACGGGATCGCACGCTGGATTCATGACAGAGATCACCACGGCTCCTCCGCCGCCCGACACCCTTGAGGTCGTCGCGCTTGGCGGCGTGGGCGAGTTCGGCATGAACATGATGGCCGTCTCGTACGGCGAGACGACCATCGTGATCGACGCCGGCGTGATGTTCCCCGACCCGGATCAGCCGGGTGTGGATCTCATCGTGCCCGACCTGACATGGCTCCGTGAGCGCCGTGGACGCGTGAAGGCACTGGTCCTCACGCACGGCCACGAGGACCACATCGGCGGCGTGCCCTACGTGCTTCCGCTGGTCGACGGCCCCGTCTACGGCACGCCGCTGACGCTGGCCCTCATCGAACCGAAGCTCGAGGAGCACGGCCTCTCGGACGAGGCCGCCCGCCTGACACCGGTGCGGCCGCGCGACGTGGTGACCGTCGGCCCGTTCAGTATCGAGTTCCTGCGCGTGACGCACAGCATGCCCGACTGCGCCGCGCTCGCGATCCACACCCCGGTCGGCACGATCGTCCACACCGGCGACTTCAAGATCGACCAGACGCCGCTTGACGGCGAGCCGTGCGACCTGCAGCGGTTCGCCGAGCTGGGCGCGAAGGGTGTGCTCGCCATGTTCGGCGACAGCACCAACGTCGATCGCCCCGGCTTCACCGGCTCCGAGCGTGTCGTGCTCGGCGCCTTCGAAGAGCTCTTCGCCACGGCTCCGGGGCGCCTGCTGGTCGCGCTGTTCTCGTCGAGCCTGCACCGCATGCAGTTGCTCGTGGACCTGGCCGTGCAGTTCGACCGGAAGGTCGCGTTTATCGGCCGCAGCATGGTGCAGAACACCGAGATTGCGCAGCGCCTCGGCCGGCTGCGCATTCCGGCCGGCGTGCAGATCCGCGACGTCGACGTGTCGAGCTTCTCGCCGGAGGATGTCCTCTGCCTGACGACGGGCTCGCAGGGCGAACCGCGCGCGGCACTCTCACGCATCGCCGTCAGCGATCACCGGTACGTGCGGGTCGAGCCCGAGGACACCGTGGTGTTCTCGGCCCGTGCGATTCCCGGCAATGAGAAGGCGATCGCGCGCGTGATGGACCATCTCGCCCGCAGGGGCGCATCCGTCGTCGACTCCTCGCGGCGTATCCATGTCTCGGGCCACGGCAGCGAGGAGGAGCTGAAGCTGCTCGTCTCCCTCGTCCGTCCGCGCTTCTTCATTCCCGTGCACGGCGAGTACCGGCACCTCAGCCGCCACGCCGCCGCGGCCAGGCAGGTACTCGCGGGCGGTCCCGGCCGCAACGACGTGATCCTCGCCGAGAACGGCGACATCCTCCACTTCACGGCCACGAGCGGCCGCATCGCCGGCCGCGCCCCGGTGGGCCGCGTCCTCATCGACGTCACGCGCGTCGGCGAGGTCAACGACGAGGTCCTGCGTGACCGCCGGCACCTCGGTGGCGACGGCGTGGTCGTCGCCGTCGTCGCGTTGAATCGCCAGACGGGTCAGCTCGTAGGCCCGCCGGAGCTCCTGTCGCGCGGCATGGTGATCGACGCCGAGACGGAAGCGCGGCTGTTCGCCGACGCCGGCACGGCGGTGGCGGATGCCGTCGCGGAGACCAGTCCGGAACAGCGCGCCGACCAGGGGTTGATGACGGAGATCGTCCGGGACGAACTGCGGCGGTTCTTCAAGAAGCGTACGGGACGCCGGCCCATGGTGCTGCCGGCCCTGCTGGAGATATAGATGGCCCGAGCCACTGCAACCACGTCTCTGTCGCGACGCGTCAGCGAGGTGATCGGCGTCGCGCTCTTCATGGCGGCGCTCATCTGGCTGATCGCGCTGGTCAGCTACGACGCGTCCGACCCGGTCTGGTTCTTCACGACGGAGACCAGCCGGCCGCCGAACAACTTCATCGGCCGGGTCGGCGCGTTCGGCGCTGAACTGTCCTTCCAGGCGCTCGGCTATGCCGCGTTCCTCGGCCCGCTGCTCCTCGGCCTCGCAGGCTGGAACTACTTCTGGTGCCTCTCCGTGGACGCGATCTACACCAAGGCGCTCGGCGTCACGATGCTCGTCGCCTCGATGAGCGGCATGCTGAGCCTCGCGCTCGGCAGCACCGAACAGGCCGGCAAGGCGTTCCACGCCGGCGGCATCTTCGGGAGCTGGCTCTCCGGAACCACGGCCGAGTACATGAACGGCACGGGCGCCGGGCTGGTGTTCCTGACCTTCGCCCTGCTGTCCGTCGTGCTGGCGACCCAGGTCTCCCTCGGCCGCCTCTTTTCGGAGGCCTCGGAGCACGGCCGCGTCGCGTCGTCGGCCGGGGCATCACAACTGCGCGCGTGGTGGGAGCGCCAGCAGGACGCGCGGGCACGCGCCAGAGCGGTGAAGGAGGCGGACGCGAAGGCACGGACGTCGGCCGAGCCACCCGCCGACAAGAGGAAGCGCAAAGCAGCCGCCACGGCGGACGACTCGCCGCTCCTCGCCGCCGCGGCGGTGGACACCAGCCGCAGCTCGACGGGAGACACGATCGTCGCGCATCCGTCCTCTATCGGCGTCCGTCCCGC
>JBIKWH010000223.1:0-4256 GCA_044356435.1 Vicinamibacterales bacterium | reverse complement strand
CCCCTGCGTGTGAAGGAGCGAACGCACTGGGACGTCATCGTCGAAGCGGCCAATAACCCGATTCGCCTGCTGCTCGGGTGGTTCATGGTGACGCCGACCACCTTCCCGCCGTTGAGTCTCCTGCTCATGTACTGGTGCGGCGGCGCATTCCTGATGGCGACCAAGCGCCTGGCGGAGTACCGCTTCCTTGTTGCCGTCGACGGTCCCGAGCTGGCGGCCCGGTACCGGTCCTCGTTCCGGGGGTACTCACAGGAGACGTTGCTGCTCTCGTGCTTTCTCTACGGAATCCTCTCCTCGTTCCTGCTCGCCACGTTTCTGATCAAGTACCGCGAGGAACTGCTGCTCGCGGTGCCGCTGTTCGCGTGGATCTTCATCCACTACCTTCGCCTGGCCGTCAGCGATCGCACGCTTGCCGAATCACCCGAGAGCTTCTACCTTCAGAAGGGTCTCGTGCCACTGATTGTCGCGCTCGCCGTCGCCGTCACCGTGCTGTCCCTGGTGGACATTCCCATGGTCGAGTGGCTCACGCAGAGCCGCTTTACCGAGATCCGGTTCGGCCGATGAAACCGCCGGACGCCGCTCGTACCGTACGGTTCTACGAAAGCCTCATGGCCGGCCGCGAGTCGCGGGGGTTGTGGGGGGCGGACCGCCGTTTCGACGCCGAGCGCATCCGGAGGCACCCGTCGGTGCGTCGTCACTTCGAGTCCGTCGTGGCCGCGTTTATCCGGCCCGACGACGTCGTCCTCGATCTCGGCTGCGGACCGGGCGGCTTTCTGGCGGCTGCGGCCTCCCACTGCCGGTCGATCACCGGTGTGGATGTCGTGCCGGCGTTCGTCACGGAATGTCAGGCGACGATCGACCGCCTCGGGCTCACCAATGCGAGCACGCTGCTGTCGGACGGGAACCGCGTGCCCGCCGACGACGGGACGTTCGACGCCGCCATCCTGGTTGACGTCATTCATCACTGCGAGGATCCCGTCGCCGTGCTCGCGGATGTACGGCGTGTGCTCCGACCGGGTGGACGGCTGCTGGTGTTCGAGCCGAACAAGGGCAATCCCCTGCTGGCGCTGATGTGCGCGCTGGATCGGAACGAGTGGGGGCTGCTGCGCCTCGGCAGCCGGCGCGCCTATCGCAAGCTGCTCCACGGGTTGTTCGACATCGATCGCATGCAGTGGAGCGGACTACTCGTCGGTCCCGAAGGTCGCCTCGCCATGGCCGTTGCCGACGCCGTGTCGGGAGGGCCGCTGTCCGGCGTTGCCGGCTGGTTGAGTCCGAAGCATGTGATCGCGGCGAGGCGTGCGTGACGGCGGCCTACTCCTGCTGGGTCTGCGGCTCCGGCGGTCTGCAGCTCCGAAAGCCCTCGGACATGACGGACATGCGTCCGGAGGACTTCGCGATCTCCGACGCGCACTACGGGCGGACGAGCGCCATCTATCAGTGTCCGTCCTGCGGATTTCTGGAGTGTCCGGAGGAACCTGACGTCGTCCGCTTCTATGAGGCGCTCGAGGATCCCTCGTACGTGGCGTCCCGCCCGTCGCGGTGTCTCCAGTCGCAGGCGCTGCTGAAGTCCGTCGCGCGTCTGACCGGGCGCCCCCTCGCGGGCCTGCGCCTGCTCGACGTCGGCGCCGGCAGCGGACCGATGGTCGAGGCGGCGCGCGCGGCCGGCATGACCGCGGAGGGCGTCGAGCCCTCGGTCTGGCTGCGCGATCACGCCGTGCGGTTGGGCCTGCCGGTGCATCTGGGTGTTCTGCCGCACCCCGACGTGCAGGGTGTGTTCGACGTCGTGACGCTGGTGGACGTCATCGAGCACACGACCGATCCACGCCAGCTGCTGGAACAGGCAGCGCGGCTACTCGCGCCGGGCGGCGTGGTCGTCCTGGTCACCCCGGACGTCTCGTCCTTCTTTGCCTCAGTGCTGGGCTGGCGGTGGTGGCACTACCGCGCCGCGCATGTCGGCTACTTCAACAGGGTCACGCTGACAGCGCTGTGCGCACGCGTAGGTCTCTCGGTGACACGGCAGGCGAGGCCCTGGTGGGTGCTGCCGCTGCCGTACCTGCTGGAGCGGGCCGGCCGGTATCTTCCGGTGCGTCTTCCGACGCTCACGCGTCTGGAGCGACTCGCGGTACCGTTCAATCTCGGCGACTCGCTGCTCTTCGTCGCCCGCCAGGCATGATGCGGTCACCGACACACGCGGCCGCGATGAACGGAAAGGACGCATGACGGGCAGTCCGTGTCAGGTCTGCGGCGGCGAGGCGTTTACAGACGCCCTCACGGTGCGCGACACCAATCAGGATGTGCCGGGGACGTGGACCATCGAAACCTGCGCCGCGTGCGGTCTCGGCCGGCTCTCGCCGATGCCGTCGGCCGCCGAGGTGGCGACCTTCTATCGCGACGTGTTCTACGCGGAGGACGGTGAGCGGTTCCGGCCCTGGATGGAGAACATGCGCCGGGGCCTGAGCGGCCTGCGGGCGTTCAGGCTGCGGTTGCTCATGCCGCGCGCGGGACGCCTGCTGGACTTCGGGTCCGGTGCGGGCCACTTCGCGACCTTCATGCGATCCCAGCGGTGGACCGCCGTGGCGTTCGATCCGTTCAGCGCCGCATCCGAGGCCGGTTCGCCGGAACAGAGCGACGATCGGGTCGCGATCGAGTGTCCCGACGGCCACTACGACGCGATCACGCTGTGGTACGTCATCGAGCATCTGCGCGACCCGCGCGGGGCGATCCGGGAGTTCCATCGCGCGCTGCGACCCGGCGGAATCCTGGTGCTGGCGACGCAGGATTTCGCGAGTATTCAGGCGAGGGTGTTCGGCACGCGGTGGTTGTTTCTCGATCCGCCGCGCCACCTGTTCCAGTTCTCGGCCGCCACGCTCTCGCGCATGGCGGAGCAGGAGGGCTTCGCCGTGCGTCACCGCGCCGCCGCATCGCTCGAGATGGGGCCGTTCACGATCCTGCAGAGCCTGCTGAACATGGTCGTCGGCAACGACAACTACCTGTTCCGCTTTCTCAAGAGCCGGTCGCTTGCGGCGGCGTCCGGCAGGAGCCGGCTCGGCCCGACGCTCCTCAGCCTGCTCCTGCTGCCGATCGCCGGACCGGTCGCCGTGGTGCTCTACTTCGTGTGGCTCGCGGCCGGATCCGGCGACGTGTTCACGCTGTATCTGGAGCGCCGCTGAGTGGCGACCACGCCGGACCCGTTGCACGAGGACCTGCCGGGCACGCTCGTCGTGATGTATCACCACATCCGCTGCGAGGTCTTAGAACGCTGGGCCTGGTGCCCCTCCCGGCGCTGAATTCCGGCCCGATCTGACCCGTTTCCAGACGTGGTCGAATGCCGCTAAGCCATTGAAAATGCGGCACGAAGTCACTAAGATCCATTAGTTGCGCCGAGCCGCTTCGCCGCCCCCGCTTCGACCGGTTCTTCGGTCGGCCGTTCCCGCAGCTAGCCTTCGGTTTCGTCAGCAGGCCCGTTCGAGCGGCCATCCTTCTCGACGCGGACGTCAGGGTTAGGCGGGCGCTCGCAGAGGCGCGTTCGGCGCCTGACAGATCATCGCGCTCCTGAATGGGAGTGAGAGGACGGGAGTCTGTCCCGTGCCTGGATGAAGATTCTCTTCTACGTTTCCCACTTCGGATTCCTCCGGAACTTCGAGCCGGCTCTGCGGCTCCTGGCCCAGCGCGGGCACACGGTGCACCTGCTCGCGGACCGGCAGGATCGCCTCGGCGGTACGCGCACGATCGACAACCTCACGGCCGCGGTGCCGGGCGCGTTCACGAGCAGCTACATGCCGTCCCGCAGAGGCGACGAGTTCCATCTGCTTTCGTTGAAGCTGCGGTTGGGTCTCGATTACTGGCGCTATCTGGAGCCCCGCTACGACCGTGCGACGAGCCTGCGCGCGCGCGCGGCGCGCCAGGCGCCGGCTGCGGCCGTGAAAGCCGCTGCGCTGCCGATCCTCGGCTCGCGTCCCGGTCTCGCGTTGATGCGCGCTGCGGCGCACCGCGCCGAGCGGGCGTTGCCGACCGGGGCCGTGCCGGAAGCGGTGCTCGACGAGCTGCGTCCGGACGTCCTGCTCGTGACGCCACTTCTGTACTTCGGGTCCCCGCAAGTGGAGTTCGTCCGCGCGGCGCGCGACCGCGGCATTCCCGTGTGTCACTGTGTCGGGAGCTGGGACCACCTCACGACGAAGGGCATGATTCACGAGATCCCGGACCGCATGACGGTCTGGAACGAGATGCAGCGGCGCGAGGCGGGTGAGATTCACGGT
>JBIKWH010000222.1:0-4266 GCA_044356435.1 Vicinamibacterales bacterium | reverse complement strand
GCGAAGTGGACATCGCGCTTGATGCGGACGCCCGCGCGGTCCGCGCGAATCAGTCCCGCGCCCACGTCTACCTGAGCCTGCACCTGAACCGCTCCCCTCGCGTCACAGCGTCGGGGGCCGAGGTCTACACCCACCTGCCGCACCCGGACGGCAGGCCGGCGAGCGCCGACGCGCTGGTCCGCTGGGACCGCGTGCAGGACCGCCATGTCCAGGTGTCCGAGCCGCTCGCGGCGCTCGTCGCGGCGGCGCTGGCGACGCGCGTGCCGGTCAGCCCTGCTCCGCTGCAGCGGGTGCCGCTTCGGCTTCTCGCCGGCCTCGACATGCCCGCCGTGCTCGTGGAACTGGCCTATCTGTCGAACCCCGAGCAGGCCGCGCTTGCCGACACCCCCGAGTTTCATGCGGCGGTCGCGGAGGCACTCGCCGACGCGCTGGCACGGGCACGACGGCCGGAGGTCGCGCAGTGACGCGGAGCGGGGTCGCCGTCGCCGTCGCGGGCGTCGCCGTCGGCGTGGTGCTTGCGGGACTCGCGGTGTGGTGGGCGCCTGCCGCCGCCCCTGACGGGCCGACAGGCGCGAGTGCGGCCAGACCGGCCGCCGGGCCGCCGATCCCGCATGTCGGCATCACGCTCTTCGACCCCTCGCCGGATGCCGACACGCTGGCGCCTGTGCGCCGCGAGATTCCGGCGAGCCCGAACGCCGTCGACCACGGGCGCCTGGTCGTCGAGGCCGCTCTCGAGCGCGGGGTGCTGCCGTCGGTCGGGCTCTGGCCGCCCGGCACGGTGCTCCGCACCTACTTCGTCACACCCGCCGGCGACGTGATCGTCGACCTCACGGGGCTGCCCGCGGACGGACTGGGCGGTGGGACGACAGCCGAGCGCCTCGCGGTGCTGGCGCTGGTGAGCGCCGTCCGCGCGAACATTCCGGGCGCGTCGTCCGTGCGCCTGCTGGTCGATGGCCAGCCGGCCTCGGCGCTCGCCGCCCACCTCGACCTGCGGGGCCCGCTGGCCGCCAGCGACCGGGCGCTGGAGCCCGCGGCGCCGTAGTGTCGAGGTCACCGAGATAGCCGCGGCCGTGGCTATCTCGTCTCGATCTACACTGGCTGACCCATGCGCGCCGACGGCCGTCTCCCGGAACAGCTTCGCCCCACCAGGCTCCTCCCCAACTTCACGATGCACGCGGAAGGCTCCGTGCTCGTCGAAGCGGGCAAGACCAAGGTCATCTGCACCGCGAGCATCGAGGACCGCGTGCCGCCGTTTCGCCGGAACTCCGGCAAGGGCTGGGTCACGGCCGAGTACGGCATGCTGCCGCGCGCGACCACGACCCGCACGCAGCGCGAGGCCTCGGCAGGCAAGGTCGGCGGGCGCACGCAGGAGATCCAGCGGCTCATCGGTCGGGCGCTCCGTGCCGTGACGAAGACGGAAGAACTGGGCGAGCGGACCGTCACGCTCGACTGCGACGTGATCCAGGCCGACGGCGGCACCCGCACGGCGTCGATCACCGGCGCGTTCGTGGCGATGGTGCTGGCGCTGCAGAAGCTGCGGGAGAAGGACCAGCTCCGCACGATGCCGGTCACGGACTTCATCGCGGCCACCTCCGTCGGCATCGTCGACGGCACACCGATGCTGGACCTCGCCTACACGGAAGACTCCGCCGCCGAGGTGGACATGAACCTGGTCAAGACGGGCGCGGGGCTCTATGTCGAGGTGCAGGGCACCGCGGAAGCGCTGCCGTTCGGCCGGGAATCGCTCAACCAGTTGCTCGACCTTGCCGACGGCGGGATCCGCCAGCTGATCGCCATCCAGAAGAGCCTCGTCGGTCCCCTGCTGCAGAAGTGACGCGGACGGTCCGGCTGCTGGTGGGCACGACCAACCAGGGCAAACTGCGGGAGATTCGGCGGCTGCTGCACGGCGTCCCCTGCGAGCTGCAGGGTCTCGACGCCTTCCCCCACCTCTCCGAGCCCGACGAGACCGGCCTGACCTTCGAGGAGAACGCGCGCATCAAGGCGCTGGCCTACGCCCGCGGATCAGGGCTGCTGACCGTCGCCGAAGACTCAGGGCTCGTCGTGGACGGGCTCGATGGCGCGCCGGGCGTGCACTCGGCTCGATATCTCGGCGCCGAGGCGACCTATCCCGCGCGGTTCGACGCGATCCTGGCCGGACTTCGCGCGCATCCCGACCGGCCACGATCCGCGCGTTTCATCTGTGCACTGGCCGTCGCCGAGGGCGACCGCATCGTGTTCGAGACGCGTGGCGCCGTGGAGGGCGAAATCGCCGATGCCCCGCGAGGCGAGCACGGCTTCGGCTACGACCCGATCTTCCTGCTGCCCGAGTTCGGCTGCACCACGGCCGAGCTGGAAGACGAAGAGAAGCTGGCCGTCGCGCACCGCGGTCAGGCCTTTCGGACGTTCGGGTACTGGCTCGGCGCGCGCGCGAAGGCGCGCTGAGGGTCAGCTCGCGCGGAGCAGCACGCGCCGCACGGCGTGGTCGCGGCCCTTCTGCAGCACCAGGTGCGCCCGCTCCCGCGTCGGCAGCACGTTCTGCCGCAGATTCACCAGATTGATCCGGCGCCAGATGTCATGGGCCTTCTCGACCGTCTCGGCGGCCGAGAGCTGCGCGTAGCGGTGGAAGTAGGACGCGGGATTGGTGAACACCGTGTTCCGCAGCGCGAGGAAGCGCTCCACATACCACTGCTCGATGTCCGCTTCGTCGGCGTCCACGTAGATCGAGAAGTCGAAGAAGTCCGAGACGAAGAGCCCCTTCCCCGTCTCCGCACGGCCGGTCTGGAGCACGTTCAGCCCTTCGATGATCACGACGTCGGGACGACGGACGACCTGGTACTCACCCGGCACGATGTCGTAGCGCAGGTGGGAGTACACCGGCGCGTGCACCTCCGGCTCACCGGCCTTCACGTCGGCCAGGAATCGAAGCAGCGCGCGGACGTCGTAGCTCTCCGGAAACCCCTTGCGGTCCTGAAGGCCGTCCGCAACCAGCACGTCATGCGGCAGCAGAAATCCGTCCGTCGTCACGAGGTCGACCGTGGGATGGCTCGGCCAGCTCGCCATGAGCGCGCGCAGCACGCGAGCCGTCGTGCTCTTGCCGACGGCCACGCTTCCGGCAATCCCGATGACGAAGGGGGCGGGCGCGGACGATGCGCCGAGAAACTGGTCCGTTGCCGCCTGCCGCTGGCGCACCGCCCCGACGTACAGGTTCAGCAGGCGGGACAGCGGCAGGTAGACGTCCGCGACCTCGTCCAGGGACATGCGCTCGCTGAGGCCCACCAGCGGCCGCAACTGCGGCTCGGAGAGCGGGAGCGGCGTGGCCCGACGCAACGCGGCCCACTCGGCCCGCGAGAGCGTGCGGTACCGAGATTCCAGGGAGAAGTCCACGGGCGTGGCGACCATCGCGGGGCATTGTAGACCCTGCCTCATGAATGAGCCGGCATTCGGACGGCGATGCATCCCGTCTGGCGGCGTTGCTCCTCCCGCACATACACCCGGCATGCTTGGTCGTCGCGCCTGGCCAGCCGGGCGCCTCGCCGCCCTCGGTGCTACGGCCCATTCATGAGGCAGGGTCTCTGCCGCTCCCGGTGTTACACTGGAGGCCATGCCAAGCCGGTCACGACCGACACAGGCCAAGCGCGCGCGCGAGAAGGCCCTGATTGAAAAGCGCCAGATGAAGACCGCGCGCCGTGCCGAGTCCAAGGACAGCAAGACGGACAGGACCCGCGCGGACGGTGAAGACCCCGACCTCGCCGGCATCGTGCTTGGTCCCCAGCCCCATCCATTCCTGACGGAAGAGGAACTCAACGACGACGGCACCGTCGCCGAAGAGGAAGAGCCGACGGTCGACGAGTAGCGACGAATAGCCCTGTTGCGCCCCCGAGGCGCTGCTATACCATTGGCGGGCCGTGCACGCCGACCTCCAGGAAGCTATCGATTTCCACAAGGCTATCGTCGCTGAAGGCGCCAAAGCGCTCGTCGGATACGAAACAGCCAAGACCCTCGCCAACGTCGTTCTCCTCTCGGAGATCCCGACCACCTACGACAAGGACGAACAGCGTCAGGTCAACTCCGGCAACCTGCTGCTGCGCGGCGTGCCGGGGGTCGGCAAGACGTTCTTCGGCGTCATCCTCGCGGCCGTCAGCAACGCGAAGTTCGCCCGCATCCAGGGCCGCGCGGATCTCCAGCCCACGGAAGTCGTCGGGTTCCAGATGATCAACCCCGCGACCGGCGCGCTGGTCACGGAGTTCGGCCCGCTGGCCTCGGCCG
>JBIKWH010000221.1:0-4273 GCA_044356435.1 Vicinamibacterales bacterium | reverse complement strand
GCGACCCGCTGAACGGCCCGTCGTCCACGTGAAACGGCCTGTTTTCTTCGGGAAACAGGCCGTTTGTGCGCATGGGGCCCGCAAACATTTGCGACAGCGTCAAGGAAACGAAGGGTGTTACCGTTTCGGCGTGTTAATCGGGAGAGCATCGATGAAGTCCGTTCGAACGGCCGGCGTGACGGGTGTGGCGGTGGCCGCGCTCGGGCTGGCGCTGCAGGCCGCGGGCGGGCCGCAGGCTGGCCGTCCGGCCGCCGCGCCGCGCCCGTCGCTGGCGCCGCAGCAGGCGCTGGTCCAGCAGTACTGCGTGACCTGCCACACGGAACGGAACAAGGCCAACGCCGGCGGCTTCGCCCTTGACCGCGTGACGTTCGACGATCTGGCCACGAGCGCAGAGCCGCTCGAGCGCGTCGTGCGGAAGCTCCGCGCCGGACTGATGCCGCCGCCCGGCCGTCCCCGCCCTGACGCGCAGACCTACGCCGGGCTTGTCACGACGCTGCAGACGCGGCTGGACCAGGAGGCCGTGGCCCGGCCGAACCCCGGGCGGAAGGACACCTTCCACCGCCTGAACCGGACCGAGTATCGCCATGTCATCCGGGACGTGTTCGACATCGACATCGACGTCGCGGATCTGCTGCCGGTAGACAATCCGAGCTTCGGCTTCGACAACATCGCCGGCACGCTGACGCTGAACGAGTCGCTGATGGAGCAGTACCTCTCGGCCGCCGGCACCATCACGACGGCCGTGCTCGGCAGCGACGCCACACCGGCGTTCAAGGAGTTCCGCGCCTCCTACGAGTTCTCGCAGGACGAGCGCCTCGAAGGCTTCCCGATGGGCACCCGCGGCGGCATGCGCGCCACGCACCTGTTCGCGAGGGACGGCGAGTACACCTTCGAGATGAAGATGATGTGCGGCTCCATCGTCACCGGCGAGAGCGGGTGCGCGGGCGTGTTTCCGGACACCCACGAGATGGAACTGACCGTCGACGGAGAACGCATCGCCCTCATCCGCCTGCCGAAGAAGGGCAGCCCCGAAGGCGAGATGAAGGAGTCCTACAAGGTGCGCGCGGCCGTGAAGGCTGGTCCGCACGACGTGGCGGTCTGGTTCGTCAAGCAGCCGTCGGTCGATGAGTTCGACGGGCTCCGCAAGAAGTTCGACAAGCCGATGCACCGCTCGAACGCGGTGACCAACGACTGGATGGCCGTCTATCAGCCGTCGATCCAGAGCCTGACCGTCGGCGGCCCGTATGGCCCCGGCGGCCCGGGGGACACCCCGGCGCGGCGCCGGTTGCTCGTCTGCGCGCCCGCAGGGGCTGACGACGCCGTCTGTGCCCGCAAGGTGCTCGCGACGGTCGCGCGCCGTGCGTGGCGCCGCCCCGTGACGCCGGCCGACGTGAACGGCCTGATGGAGTTCTTCAACCGCGGCAAGGCCAAGGGCTTCGAGGCCGGCATCGACCTGGCGCTCCGTCGTGTGCTGACGAGTCCCGCGTTCCTCTTCCGCGTCGAGGCGGACCCCGCCGGTGTGCGCCCGGGCACGAACTACCAGGTGAGCGACATCGAGCTGGCGTCGCGCCTGTCCTTCTTCCTGTGGCGCAGCGGGCCGGATGATGAACTCATCCGCCTGGCCGCAGCCAACCAGCTCCATGTTCCGGCGGTGCTGGAGCGCCAGGTCCGCCGTCTGCTGGCGGATCCGCGCGCGGCGGCCATGACCGAGGACTTCGCCGGGCAGTGGCTCCAGCTCCGCAAGGTGGAGGTGGCGCAGCCGAACTCGCAGATGTTCCCGAACTTCGACGACAGCCTGCGGAAGTACATGCGGCGCGAGACGGAGCTGTTCGTCGACAGCATCCGCAGTGAGGACCGGACGGTCGTCGAGCTGCTGACCGCAAACTACTCGCTGCTGAACGAGCGGCTCGCCAAGCACTACGGTGTGTCCGGTGTGAAGGGCAGCCACTTCCGGCGCGTGACGTTCCCCGCCGACAGCCCGCGCCGCGGTCTGCTGGGGCAGGGCAGCATCCTCACGGTGACGTCCTCGCCGATCCGGACGCGTCCCGTCGTCCGCGGAAAGTTCATCCTCGAGAACATCCTCGGGACGCCCCCGCCCGCGCCGCCCGCCAATGTGCCGCCGCTCCAGGAGTCCGGCGCCGCACTGGCCCGGACGATGCGGGAGCGCATGGCGAACCACCGTGCCAATCCGGTCTGCGCAAGCTGCCACGCGATGATCGACCCGCTGGGTTTCGCGCTCGAGAACTTCAACCCGGTCGGTCAGTTCCGGAAGGTGGACGAGAACTTCGTGGCCATCGATGCGTCGGGCTCGATGCCGGACGGTGCGAAGTTCGACGGGCTCGCGGCGTTCCGGGGTGCGCTGGTGCGCGCGCCCGAGAATTTCGTGACGGCATTCACCGAAAAGCTCATGATCTACGCGCTGGGCCGTGGGCTCGAGTACTACGACATGCCGGCCGTGCGCTCGGTGGTCAAGGGTGCCTCGGCGGGCGGATACAAGTTCTCGGACGTGGTGATGGGTGTCGTGCGGAGTGTGCCGTTCCAGATGCGCCGCGCGGCGGATGCGCCGTCGGTCGGCGCAGTGGCGTCACGGTAGCGTCCCGATAGCGGACGAAAGGCAGAGGAGATCAGTCGTCATGAACATCACGAAGATGGCGTTGCCCCGTCGGACCTTCCTGCGCGGCACGGGTGTCGCGCTCGGGCTGCCGCTGCTCGATGCGATGGTGCCGGCGCTGACGGCCCAGGTGAAGACCGCCGCCAAGCCGATCCCCCGGATGCTGTGGACCTACGTGCCCAACGGCATTCTGCTGGAGGACTGGTATCCGAACGGCAAGCAGGGCGTCGCGGCTGAAGGCGCCGAGTTCAAGCTCTCGACGACACTCGGGCCCTACGCGGCCTTCAAGGACCAGCTCGTCGCGGTGCAGGGGCTCGCGAGCCCGTCCGCCGAGTCGCGCGGCAACAGCCGCGCGCCGCACACCAAGGCGCACACGGCCTATCTGAGCGGCGCCCGCGCCAAGTACACCGAGGGCGCGGACATCGAGCTCGGCCAGACCGTCGACCAGTATTTCGCCGACGTCCACGGCGCGGACACGCCGCTCCGGTCCCTCGAGATCGCGCTCGAGGCGAACTACATGACGGGCAACTGCGACAACGGCTACGCGTGCGTCTACCAGAGCGCGATGTCGTGGAAGACGCCGACCATGCCGCAACCGGGTGAGACGAATCCGCGCGTGGTGTTCGAGCGTCTCTTCGGCGACGGCTCCACCGGGCAGGCGCGTCTGGACCGGCTCCGCAACAACCGCAGCATTCTCGACGCCATGAAGGCCGACATGATGGGGCTGCAGAAGAAGCTGAGCCCGTCGGACCGCAACAAGGTGACCGAGTATCTGGACACGATTCGCGACGTCGAGAGCCGCATCCAGAAGGCGGAGGCGCGCACCAGCGAGTCCCCGATTCCGATGACGCGCCCGGCCGCGATTCCGGACGATTTCGACGCCCACGCCAAGCTGATGTGGGACCTCGTGTTCCTCGCCTGGCAGGCGGACATCACCCGGTCGGTGACGTATCAGATTTCGCGTGAGCAGAGCGACCACTCCTACCCGAACGTGGGGGTCAACGACGGCCACCACTCGGTCTCGCATCACGGGCACAACCCCGAGCGGATGGCGATGCACACGCGCATCAACACCTACCATGCGTCGCTCGTCGCGTATCTGGCCGGCAAGCTCAAGCAGACGCCCGATGGCGACGGCAATCTGCTCGACCACTCGCTGCTCGTGCACGGCAGCGGCATGGGCGATGCCGATGCCCACGACCCGCACAACCTCGCGATCACGATGGTCGGCGGTCTGTGCGGTGCGCTGAAGGGCAATCGGTCGCTGGTCTACCCGGTGGGCGACAACATCCCCTTCATGGATCTCAACCTGGCGCTGCTGAACAAGGTGGGCGCCAACCTGAAGCAGATCGGCGATAGCACCGGTCCGCTCGCGGGCGTCTAGCCGCGGCGGCACGAGGACTCGACATGATGCGACGCACACTCTCGTTCGGTCTCGTGATGCGCGGCTGCGCGGTGGCCGTGCTGGTGGTGAGCAGCCTCGGCGCCGCCCGGCAGGGCGCGCTGATGGAGGCCGTCAAGGCGGGCGACACAGCCGCGGTGCGCACGCTGACCCAGCGTCCGGGCGCGGCGCGCGTGGCCGACGTCGATGGCACGACGGCGCTGCACTGGGCGGTCGAGCGCGGTGACGCCGCCATCGTGGACCTGCTGATCAAGGGTGGC
>JBIKWH010000220.1:0-4290 GCA_044356435.1 Vicinamibacterales bacterium | reverse complement strand
CGGCCGCCGGCCGATGCGACCGACTATCTGGACGACGACGTGAAGGGCATCGACATCTACGCCGTCATCGAGCAGCGCGGCCTGCCGCTCGTCTCCGTCTAGCACCCCATGCTGCGCCGGCTGCCGCACCCGTTCGTCCTGCTCTTCGGCGGGATCCTCGTCGCGGCCGCGCTCACGCACGTGGTGCCTGCGGGCGAGTACGCCCGCCGGGCCGACGCCGCCACCGGGCGCGCGCTGGTCGACCCGTCGACCTATCACGCGGTGCCCGCCGACCCGGCCACCCTGATGGACGTGCTCCGGGCGGTGCCGCGCGGCATCGCGCAGGCTGCCGATGTGCTCGCCGTCGTGTTCCTGGTGGGCGCGGCGTTCGTGGTGGTCGATCGTACGGGCGCGCTCGGCATCGCCCTCGCGGCGCTGACGCGCCGGCTCGGTGCGCGGACGCGCCTGGCGATTCCCGTCTGCTGCGTGCTCTTCGCGGCCGGCGGCGCGCTGCAGAACATGCAGGAGGAGTTCGTCGCCCTCGTCCCGCCGCTCGTGCTGCTGGCGGCCCGCGCGGGCGGCGACCCCCTGACGGCCGTGGCGATGAGTCTCGGCGCGGCAGCCGTCGGCGCGGCGTTCAGCCCGGTCAATCCCTTCCAGGTCGGCATCGCCCAGCAGGCCGCAGGGCTGGCGGCGTTTTCGGATCAGGCGCCGCGTCTCGTGCTCCTCGTCATCGCGGTGCCCGCCTGGACCTGGCTCGTGGTGCACCAGGCGCGGACCGGGCGTGCCCCGGGCGGCCTGACCGCAGCGGCCGCATCTCCAGAGCTCGCCGAGGACGTGCGGTGGTCACCCCGTGCGGGGGTCGTGCTGCTGCTCGTGCTGGCCGGGTTCGTCGCGTTTCTCTCGGGCCTCGCGCTGGCAGGCTGGGGGTTCGACGAGCTCTCGGCGGTCTTTCTGGCCGTCGGCATCCTGGCGGGATTGACGGGCGGTCTCGGCCTGAGCGGCACCGCGTCCGCGATGGCGGACGGCTTCCGCGAGATGGCGTATGCGGCGCTCCTCATCGGCGTCTCGCGGGGGATCTTCGTCGTGCTGGACGACGCGCACATCATCGACACGCTCGTGCGCGGGCTGGCCACACCGCTGGCGGATGTGCCGCCGTTTCTGGCCGTGCTGGGCATGGTCGGCCTGCACACGGCCGTGCACGTGCCGGTTCCGAGCGTGAGCGGGCAGGCCGTGCTGACGCTGCCGATTCTGGCGCCCCTCGCCGACCTGCTCCAGATCAGCCGCCAGGCGGCGGTGCTCGCGTATCAGACCGGAGCCGGTCTCTGCGAGCTCGTGACGCCCACCAACGGCGCGCTCATGGCCGTGCTGGCGGCATCCGGCGTCAGCTACGACCGGTGGCTGCGCTTTGTGCTGCCGGCCTGGCTGGGCCTGCTGGCCCTTGGCACCGTGGCGGCCCTCACCTGGATGGCCGCGGGCTGAGGACGGTGTGATGCCGGGCGCCGCCCGATGGAGGATGTCCGGCCGACGCGGTGGGCGGGTGTATGCTCCGCGCCGGAGGTACCCCGATGGTCCCGGTGTCCGAGCTCTGGCTGCCCGTTCTGGTCTCTGCTGCGCTGGTGTTCGTCGCCAGCTCCGTCATCCACATGGTGCTGCGCTATCACGACGCGGACTACCAGCCCGTACCCGGTGAGGACGACGTCCAGGCGGCGCTCCGCCGCTTCAACCTGACGCCTGGTGACTACACGCTGCCGTGCCCCGGCGGTCCGAAGGATCTGCAGTCGCAGGCGTTTCTCGACAAGATGCGTCGCGGTCCGGTCGTGACGATGACGGTCCTGGAAAACCGGCCACCGGCACTCGGAGCGAACCTCGCCATGTGGTTTGCCTACACGCTCGTCGTCGGCGTGTTCTGCGCGTATGTCGCGGGGCTGACGCTGCCGGAGGGCGCGAGCTACCGCCTCGTGTTCCGCATCGTCAGCACGGTGGCCTTCACCGCGTACGCGCTGGCGCTCTGGCAGATGTCGATCTGGTACCGCCGCGCATGGGGCAGCAGTCTCCGGTCAACGCTGGATGGGGTGATCTACGCGCTGCTGACGGCTGGCGCGTTCGGCTGGCTCTGGCCCCGCTGAGGTGCCTCGGTGGATGTCCCGCACGCCCTCTAGGGCCGGTCTGCGCTATTCGTCGCCCGAGTCGTCCTGCGTATCGGGCGCGTCTGGTACGTCCGGCGTATCCGGACCCTCACCCGGCGCGCGGGTCGCAAAGTTCTCGAACTCACCCACGTCGCCGTCTTCCAGGTCGTCCATGGCGTAGACGCGTCCGCCCGCGCGTTCCTTGATGGGGCCGCGCGGCTTGCTGTCCTGCTGCTGACCCTTCTTGCCGCGCAGGCGCTTGGGCGGCGCAGGGGGACCGAAGTTCGCCGAGCGATCGCGGCTTCCCGGGGGACCGCCGGACGGCGGGCCGCCGAATCCGCCAGGCCGCGGACCGCCAAAGCCACCGGGGCCACCGGGCCGCGGGCCGCCGAAGCCACCACCCGGACGGGGGCCACCAAAGCTGCTGCCACCCGGGCGCGGGCCACCGAAGCCACCGCCGCCGGGGCGAGGACCGCTGAAGCCGCCGGCCGGCCGATCCTCACGCGCCCGGGCCTCGCTGACCGCGAGGCTGCGGCCCTGGAACGGCTGCGCGTTGAACCGGTCGATGACTTCCTGCGCCTTCTCCCGTTCCACGAACTCGACAAACGCGAAGCCGCGCGGACGCCCCGTCTCACGATCGACAGGCATCGCGACGTGGGAGGGTTCCGCCACGGCGGAGAAGTGGACGCGGAGATCCGCCTCCGTTGCGCTGTACGGGAGATTGCCGACGAAGAGACGGACTGCCAAGAAAGGTGTGCCTCGTGAGTGCCTGCCGGCGTGCACGCCGGACGCGGCCTGATTCTAACCCAAGACGCGCGGCGTTGGTTCCGGGCGCGCGGTCCCGCGCCCCTCGAACAGCCGCGCGACGTCGCACGCGGGCAGTGCCCGGGCGTCGGCTGCCAGTCCCGCGGCGTGCGCGGCACGGCCAATGATGTCGGCCGGAGACGCACCGTCCGCGCGCATCTCACGTACACCGGTGTCGCGGTTCGACTTGCTCAACTTGTGTCCCCCAGGGCCCACCACGAGCCCGTGGTGCACGAAGACCGGCGCTGTGGTCCGGCCGAGACGGCGCGCCAGTTGCACCTGCACGCCGGTCGCCTCCCGCAGGTCGTCGCCACGGACGACGAGGTCAATCTGCTGGCGGATGTCGTCCACCGTGACCGCGAGGTGATAGCTCCACTGTCCGTCGCGATCGCGGAGCACGATGTCGCCACCTGCCGCCGCGTCACCGGTGACGAGCGTCCCGTCGTGGCCCGGATACGCTTCGTCCTGCGCGTCCACCTTCAGCCGCAGCGCCCGCCCTGGCCCGTCGTTGAGCCCGCGGTCGCGGCAGGGGTCAGCGCCTGCGGCACCGTCCGGGGCGGCCGCCCGGTCCTTGCGCGAGCACGCGCAGGCATAGACGAGCCCGGCAGCCCGCAGCGTCTCGAGCGCCCGTGCGTACGGCGCCGGGTCGGCCTGGTCGACCGGCCCGTCGTCCGGTTCGAATCCGAGCCACGCCAGGTCCGCGAGGATGGCCTCGGCGTACTCCGGCCGGCACCGGCTGCGGTCGTGGGTTTCGAGCCTCAGGAGCACCCGACCGTCGAGTCGACGCGCCAGCCCCCAGACCGCGACGGCATTCGCGACGTGTCCGAGGTGCAAGTACCCTGTAGGCGAGGGCGCGTAACGTGTGCGGGGCGACGGCGGCAGCCGCGCCGCGAGCCGGGCGACGTCCAGACTCCTCACATGTCCATCGTGCCATGGCTCGGTCCCGCCGATCCGTTTCCGCCCGTCGACCGCGCGCTGATCCAGCCGGACGGTCTGCTGGCCGTCGGAGCCGACCTCTCGCCCGCGCGTCTGCTGGACGCGTACAGGCACGGCATCTTCCCGTGGCCCGATGACGACGGCACGCCGATGCTGTGGTGGAGCCCGGACCCGCGCCTTGTCCTGGTGCCGGCGGAGCTCCGCGTCTCGCGCTCGCTCGGCAAGCGTCTCCGCGCCGGGACGTTCCGCGTGACGTTCGACCAGGCACCGGCGGAGGTGCTCGCGGGCTGCGCCGCACCGAGGGACGAGGAGGGCGGCACCTGGATCACGCCGGAGATTCACGACGCCTACCTCGCGCTCCACGCGGCCGGTCACATGCACTCGATCGAAGCCTGGCGGGACGCGCGCCTCGTGGGGGGGCTCTACGGCGTGTCGATCGGTC
>JBIKWH010000219.1:0-4296 GCA_044356435.1 Vicinamibacterales bacterium | reverse complement strand
ACGGAAGGGCTGATCCTGCCCCCCGCGCGACCGGCGCCCGCCTCCTCGGGCCGGGTCATCGTGCTCGTCGTCGACGACCTGCACATAGAGGCCGAGTACACGCCGCACGTCCGCCGGCTCGTCCAGACACTGACCTCCTCGCTCCTGCACGAAGGCGATCAGGTGGCGATGGTCTCGACCGGGCCCTCGGCCATCGAGGTGCCGCTCACCGGCGATCTCGGCCTCATCCGGTCGGCCGCGTCGCGGATCAAGGGCTCCGGCCTCACGGCCGCGGAGATCTTTCAGATGCCCGAGACTTCGCAGGGCGCGGGAGACCTCCGCCGTCGTGCGCAGACGGCGTTTCTGACGGCGTACCGGACCGTCGCCGGCCTCGATGGGGTGCGGGGACGGCGGAAGGTCGTGCTGCTCCTCAGCAGCGGCTACGACCTCGACCCGTTCGTGGCTGGCCGGGCGAGCGCCGATCGCGTGCAGGGCGGGCGCTTCTCGGATCCCATCCGGTTCCTGGCCGAGACCGACAATCCGTATCAGCGCCTGCCGGCCGTGACGGCAGACCTCGACCTCCTGGCGTATCTGCGCGAATTGACGCTCACCGCGAACCGCGCGAACGCGACGCTCTACCCCGTTGACCCGCGCGGCCTGACAGGCGTGGTCGACGCCGGCAAGGCGCTCGACCAGAGTGACTGGCGGACCGTGGTGCAGAAGAGCCAGAGCAGCCTCCGCTATCTGGCGGAACAGACGGGCGGACGGGCTGTCGTCAATATCAACGACTTCGCCGGCGAGTTCAGGCGCATCGACGCCGAGACGAGCGACTACTACCTCGTGGGCTACACATCCACGAACACGGACGCCGCGAAGCGCGTGCGCAACGTCGAGGCGCGCGTCGGACGCCCCGGCGTGACGGTCACGTCGCGCTCGGCGTACTCCATCGCCTCGAGACAGGAGCCGACCTCCCGATGACGTACCGATCCGCCTCTGCACTGACCGCGATCTGGCTCACTGCCGGTGCCGTTGCGCTGGCACAGCCGGCGCCACCCGTCATCGCCGCGTTGAAGGCGGGTGGGCTCGTGCTCGTGATGCGCCATGCCCACGCGCCGCAGCAGCCGCCTGCGCCGGAGGACGCGGCTCCGGGTAACACCACAATCGAGCGCCAGCTCGACGCGAGAGGCGCGAAGGACGCCGCCGCCATCGGCCAGGGTCTGCGGGCCTTCGCCATTCCCATTCGGGCCGTCCTTGTGAGCCCGGCGTTCCGCGCACGCCAGACGGCGACGCAGGTTGGCTTCGCCGACGCCGCGGCAACGCCCGAGCTCGGCGACAACGCGCAGAGCATGGCAGGCGTGACCGAGGCGCAAGCCCGGTGGCTGCGCGGTCAGGTCGCGACGCCCGTCGCCACCGGGAACCTGCTGCTCATCACGCACGCACCGAACCTGACGCGCGCCTTTCCCGACTGGGGCGGCTCTGTTGCCGAGGGCGAAATCGTTGTGGTCCGCCCGGGAGCCGACGGCGGAACCGTCCTGGCGCGCGTGCTGCCGGACCAGTGGTAGCGCCCACCCGGTAGACTTACGGGCATGCGCATGCGTGCCGCCACTCTCCTGCTGGCCCTGACGCCCGGACTCTCCGTCGCGGCCGATTCCACCTGGCCGCAGTTCAGAGGACCGCAGTCATCCGGCGTTGCCGCGGACGACCCCAGGTTGCCCGATCGCTGGAGCACCACCGAGAACGTGCGGTGGAAGACGGCGATTCCCGGCACCGGCTGGAGTTCACCGGTCGTCTGGGGCGACCACGTCTTCGTCACGACGGCAGTCACCGACGCACCGCCACCGGCAAAGGCGCGCGTCTATAACGCCGGAGAGGTCGCGAAGACGTCGCCACGGCAGCGCTGGGTGGTGCTCGACATCGATGCGAAGAGCGGCAAGGTCCGCTGGGAACGCGAGGTCGGCGCGGCCATGCCCGCGCAGCCCAACCACCTGAAGAACAGCTTCGCGTCGGAAACGCCGGTGACCGACGGCGAGCGCGTCTACACCTACTTCAACCATGCGGGTCTCTTCGCGTTCGACTTCAAGGGCCGCCCGGTGTGGTCGCGACCGATGCCCGCACCCCGGATGCGATCGGGCTGGGGCGCCGCGGCGTCCCCCGTGTTCCACGGCGGCCGGATCTACCTCGTCAACGACAACGAGGATGCGTCGTATCTGCTCGCGCTCGATGCGAAGACCGGGAAGGAGATCTGGAAGGTCGACCGGGAGCCCGGCAGCAGTTGGGTGACGCCGTTCGTCTGGACGAACCCGCTGCGCACCGAGATCGTGACGATCGGGTGGAAGAAGATCCGGTCCTACGACCTGAACGGGACGCCGCTCTGGGAGCTCAGCGGCGTCTCCACGCTCAGCATTCCGACGCCGGTAGCCGCCGGCGGGCTGCTCTATCTGAGTTCAGGGTTCCGCGTGGATCCGCTGAAGCCCGTCTATGCCGTGAAGCCCGGCGCCAGCGGCGACATCTCGCTGAAGAAGGACGAGACAGCGAACGCGTTCGTCGCGTGGTCCAGCCCGGCACTCGCCTCCTACAATCCATCGGCGATCGTCTACCGCGACACGTATTACACGCTGTATGACACGGCATTCCTGGCGGCGAACGACGCGAAGGACGGCCGGGAGATCTATGCCAAGCAGCGCGTCAGCGCGGATTCGACCGGCTTCACCGCGTCCCCCTGGGCCTACAACGGCCGCCTCTTTGTCTTGAGTGAAGACGGCGACACGTTCGTGATTGAGGCCGGTCCCACCTTTAAAGTTCTTGGCCGGAACGCGCTCGACGAGATGACGCTGGCCACGCCGGCCATCGCGCACGGGTCGCTCTTCATTCGCACGGCCTCACACCTGTACCGAATCGGGAGCACGAAGTAGATGAGCGACGCACAGCACCCCGACCCGAACTCGCTGGTTGCTCGGCGCCTGCGCTACATCGAGCGTCAGCGCGCGCTCGCGGCTGCCGCGCCCGCACTGCCCCCGGGCCAGCGGCCGATGGGCACCGGCCCGGTGAACCGCCACGGCATGCCGACGACGCCGGTCGGCCAGCGACTGGTGCCGAACTGGCCCGTGCTCGACCTCGGTGACCTGCCGCGCGTGAACCTCGCCGACTGGCGGCTCGAGATCGGCGGGGCCGTGGCGAACCCGGTCACGCTGACATGGGACGACTTCCTCGCGCTCCCGCAGGCGGAGGACGAGAGCGACTTCCACTGCGTGACCACGTGGAGCCGGCTGAACAATCACTGGAAGGGCGTGCGGTTCCGCACGCTGGCCGAGCTGGTCGTGCCGTCCGACACCGTGTCGCACGTCCTCTGCACCGGCTACGACCACGACGCGATGTCGCGCGAGCCCTACACCACGAACCTGCCGCTGGCCCGCGCGGTCGAGGACGACGTGCTGCTCGTGCACACCTGGGAGAACGCGCCGCTGCCCATCGAACACGGCGGCCCGTGCCGGATGATCACGCCGAAGCTCTATGCGTGGAAGGGCACGAAGTGGATCCGGAAGATCGAGTTCCTGATCCTGCCGAAGCGCGGCTTCTGGGAACGCCGCGGCTACTCCGACACGGCCGAGCCCTGGCTCGACGACCGCTACGGCCGCTGAACGCGCTCGTGCGCTGCAGCGCTGGCCGCTGGGCGACCTGAGGGCTCAGCGCGCGTCGGCAAGGACGTCTCCACCCCCGGGGCCGATGGCGCGCTCGACGTCAGCCAGCGACTGCCCCATCCGGATGCGGGCGTTCCGCCGTTGGAGGGCGGGCACAAACCGGATCGCGGGCAGTACCCGGGCCAGCACGGCCGGATATGCCCACCAAGGCAGCGCGACCTCGTGCTGTCCTGCGGGCACGCCTCGAAGCTGGCGCAGCAGAACTCCCGCGGCCGCCCACACCGCCGCACCGACTCCCGGGCTGGCCGACATGAAGTAGATGAACTGGTTGCGCAGAAACAGCACGTCCCGTCCGCGCTGCCGCGCAGGCGACGCACGCCAATGGCCACCTTCGAAGTGGCGGAGGCGGGCATCCAGCACGAGGGCGACGCGCAGCCCCGCGAGGGCGCAACGGCGGCACAGGTCGGTCTCTTCGTAAAACGTGCCGTAGAGCGGGTCCAGCATGCCGATGCGAGGCACGACGTCCACGCGCAGCATCAGCGACGAGCCCTGGACGTAGTAGTGATCGACGATCCGCCACTCCCCTTCCATCCGCGGCACGTTTCCCATCAGGGCCGCATCGGCGAGCGTCTCTGCCGTCCACCGGTTCGGGGCATCCCACCCGGGTTCGTCGTAGGGC
>JBIKWH010000218.1:0-4304 GCA_044356435.1 Vicinamibacterales bacterium | reverse complement strand
GCGTCGTTCGACTACGGGACCGCCGTGCTCAACGAGTTCAGCGCCGACCAGCTCCTCGAACAGGTGAAGGTGCCGCCGTTCATGGGCGGCATGTCGAGCCGCGCGCGCGTGGCCTACTTCCTGCTTGGCCACACGTGGGACACCTACGGGCAGATGGTCGTGTACCTCCGCCTGAACGGCCACGTGCCGCCCGCCAGCCAGCGGCCCTAGGCCGCGACTCAGCCGAGACGAAGCTCGGCCACCCACTTCAGCGAGGCGTCGGTCACCGGCGTCCCGCTGAAGTCCTCGGCTTCCCGTTCCACGCGGAAGCCCGCACGAGAGACAAGGGCGCGCAGCTCCTCGAGGTCGTACATCTGTAGCGCCAGGTGTTGGCGGTCTTCGCGACCGTCGGCGTGCTGCCAGACGTACATCACGTGGTGCACGCGCGCCGCCGCGTCCCACCAGCTCTCCTCCCACGACAGCAGTGCCTCTCCCGTCAGGGGATGCACGTCATCCCGCTCTCCGTGGCGACCCTGCCGGCCGCGCGCGTACAAGGCTTGATCCGGAAGGTAGCAGTCGAGCGCCAGCACGCCGTCTTCCCGAACGGCGCCACGGATCTGCGTCAGCGTGTCGAGCAGCGCCTCACGACCGGGCACGTGGTGGAGCGCATTGAAGGCCCAGATCACGAGGCCGCATGGCCCAGTGACCGACGCGAAGTCGCCGCGGTGCCAGGTGGCGCGCCGCTGTACGTCAAGCGACTCCGCGCGGAGCTTCTTTCCCAAGTCCTCGAGCATCGCGTCGCAGTTATCGAGGCCGTGAATCGCGACGCCGGCGCGGGCGATCGGGATCAGGATGCGGCCGTTGCCGCAGCCCAGCTCGGCCACCGGACCGCCCACCCGCCTGGCCAGGTCCGTGTAGAACACGACGTCGTCTGTCTTGTAGCCGTACTCGAGGTCGTAAAGGGCCGGGTCGCGATACGGATCGTCTGTCACTGAGGGCGCCGTCACTGACGATAGCCGATGCCCCTCTCGCGTGGGGTGGTTCTATACTCTCGTGTTTGACGACGAGCCCCTCACTGATCCGCAGCGCGCTCACACATCAGCGCGTCACGCTGGCGCTCCTGCTGATCGGCCTGCCGCTGGCGTGCTGGGCCTGGATCGTCACGATGGCGCGGGACATGTACGGCCCGATGACAGGGTCATCCGCCTGGATGATGACCGCCACCTGGGACACGCCCTACTTCCTGCTGGTCTGGGCGATGTGGGCCGCCATGATGGCGGCGATGATGCTGCCGTCCGCATCGCCGTTCGTGCTGCTCTACGCGACGGCCGCGGCGAGAGTCGCGCCACCTCGGGGACTCCGGAAGCTCTATGCGCTGGTCGGCGGCTACCTGGTGGTCTGGGTGCTCTTCAGTCTGGCGGCTACGGCGCTCCAGGGGCTGCTGGCGCGGGCTGGACTCCTGACGCCGATGCTCGAACCGGCCACATCACAGTTGGCCGCCGGGCTGCTGCTGGTGGCAGGGGTGTACCAGTGGACGCCGCGGAAGCGCGGGTGCCTGCATGACTGCCGGACGCCGGTCTCGCTGCTCGCGACGGAGCGCGATGAAGGTGCCAGCGGCGCGTTTGCGCTCGGCACCGAACACGGCGTGCACTGCCTCGGATGCTGCTGGGCCCTCATGCTGTTGCTCTTCGCCGGCGGGGTCATGAGCCTGGCCGTCATTCTGGCCCTGACCGCGCTGGTCGCGATTGAGAAGCTCGCGCCGTTCGGCGAGCAGAGCGCCCGCGTCAGTGGCGCGCTGCTCGTGGCCGCGGCGGTGTGGGTCTACGTTCGCTAGGCCTCACACCTTCGATTCGACCGCGGCCTTACCGGCGTGGAACTCCGCGTAGACGTAGACGGGAATCGCCAGCTCGCCGAGCCGCTCTTCGACCACCGGCTTGACGTCGCTCCAGTCCAGACCACCGACGCCGGTCGCCAGACGCGGCAGGGCCAGCGACGTAATGCCTTCGCGGCCCACGATCTGGACCAGCGCACGCAGCGCATCCCGGACATGCTTGAGCGTGGCCCGGCCGGGCCGGCTGCCATGCGCATACCCGCCCTCCTGCGTGATGAGGTTGATGACGCGCACGCCGTCCGTTCCTCCCCACATCCACGCCTGACCTGGCTCCGGGTGCGCCTGCTCGCACCAGTGGTGGTAGTCCTTGTGCATCGCAGGGAACTTCTCGTGCAGCAACCGCGCCAGCCCCTGCGTCATCGGATCCTTCGCGGCCACACCGTGTGCGATGGCCTGCGCGCTGCTCAAGAGAATGTCGCCTGATACGTAGTGGATCACAACGCCCGCCCTTCCGCGCCACCGGCGCACTCTACACACGTCTTCGCACTCGGCAGCGCTGCCAGCCGCGCCTCGCCGATCGCCCCGCCGCAGACCGTGCAGATGCCGTAGGTGCCGGCGTCGATCCGCCGGATCGCATCGTGCAGGCCGCGAAGCTCGGCGATCGTCATCTCGTCGAGTCCTTCGAGCACCTGGTCGTTCTCAACCTGTGTTGCACGCTCTGTCCAATCGCGTTCGAGCGCCTTCCGAAGATCCCCTTCGATCCGCCCAGCGCGCTGCGCCAATGCGGCTACTTGCGCCTCAAGTCGTTCGCGAACCGCCTCATGTGCCATGTCGATCACGCTCCTGCGCGCACGCGTGATGCGCGCCCAGGAGCAGCCTATCAGGAGAGCCGCAATACGCAGAGCAGCTCATCCATCGCGCTCACCCGCTGGTGCCGCGCGCCCACGTCTTCAGGCCGTCGTTCACCACGTCGAGCCGCTTCCCGGCGAAGTCGATCGCCAGATCGGCGATCTTGAGGATGAACGGACGATTCTCGACGTTGTCCTGTCGCAACCACACCAGCGCCTCGTCACAATCGCGCACGGCGAGACGGACCAACTCCTTCATGGACTGATCCATTGGGGTGTTGACCAGGCGCCTGGCTTCGAGCTTCAGCTGCCCGATGGTCGCGCGCCGGGCATCTGTCTGCGGTGTGGTGGACATCCCTGCATCGTACGCGCAATGCGAGCGCCCCCAATCACACTCGGCTACAGAGGGCCGCGCCGGCGTGCGCGACCGGATCCAGAAGTTCAAGTTCGTCGGGATGAAGAAGAAGCGACGAAGGGCTCACTTACCGGATTCGGTGCCGCTGGCGCGCTCGCAACGCGAGTGCGCCGCCAACCGGAAGCCCGGTGGGAAGGCCGCGACTGAGCGGATGCGAAGGAGTGGCGTCCCCACCGGGATTCGAACCCGGGTTTCAGCCTTGAAAGGGCCGCGTCCTAGGCCTCTGGACGATGGGGACGGAGGGAGTCTGGTTGGTGGGCCCCCTGGGGATCGAACCCAGGACACCCTGATTAAAAGTCAGGTGCTCTACCACTGAGCTAGGGGCCCGACTAGAACGTGGAATTGTACCACGCGGTCGTTAGTCCGCAGCCCGGACCAGCTTCTCGACCACGCCTTCCCACGTGATCGCCTCGGCCACCTTCTTCCCTTCCGCGCCCAACTCGGCGGCACGGGCGCGGTTCGCGGCCAGCTCGCGGACGGCGGCACCGAGTGCCTCAGGCGTGGGCTCGCGCACCAGCCCGCTCACGCCGTCCGTGATGAACTCGAGCGGCCCGCCGGAGTCGGTGGCGGTGATGACCGGCTTGGACGACAGGAACGCTTCGAGCGTCACGTACCCGTAGTCCTCCTGATAGGGCGCAAACAGGATCGCGAGGGCGCCGGAGTAGAGCGTGATGATCTCCTCGTCCGACACGCGGCCGAGCAGCGTCACGCGGTCGCTCAGGCCCCGCTCGACGATCTGCCGCTGCAGGTCCTGGCGCGATGCACCGTCACCGGCCACGAGCAGCTTGATGGACGGGTCCACATGCAGCATGGCGTCGATGGCGAGATCCACGCGCTTGGCCTTCTCGAGGCGGCTCACAAAGAAGATGTAGTCACCAGACGGGCCGGCGGTCAGCCGGCCGGCGAGCTTGGGCGGGTGAAAGAGCGGCTGGGACTCGAGCCCGTTGTACTGCCGCAGCCGGGCGGACACGGTTTCTGACAGCGTGAAGCGGGCGCGGCACTCGCCGAGGCCGAGCCCGTCCAGTTGCAGCAGCTTGTCCCGCAGGCCGACATCCTGGTCCGTGTGCGCGAAGTCGCTGAAGGGCGTGCCGCACAGCTCGTAGGCGACGCGGTGCTGGTGCATCAGCCAGGCGACCTTCCGCGGATGTCGCACCATGTAGCAGGGGTACTTGGTCGGGATCACCAGGTCGACCTCCTGCCCGGCGGCCGACGAGAGGTCGATCAGGCGCCA
>JBIKWH010000314.1:0-3414 GCA_044356435.1 Vicinamibacterales bacterium | reverse complement strand
CAGCGTCCACGTCTCCACATACTGGAATCCGAACCCGAAGAGGAGCGAGGCGGCCAGCAGCCCGGCCATCAGACTCACCCCGGCGGCGTCCTGCGCGGGGATATAGCGGTCGATCAGGAGCTTGGTGACATAGGGCGGCGCGAGCTGGAGCGTCGAGTGACCGGCGATCGCGACCAGTGCGATCACGACCTGTCGCCAGTGCGGGCGGAGATAGCGCATCAGCCGGCGCATCAGCCGCGCGTCGTACGCCTTCCCGAGAATCTCGTCGTCGTGCGCGCTCATGAGGCCGCCAGCTCCTCTTCCAGCAGCTGCCGGCGATGGAGTTCCGCGTACAGACCGTTCAGCGCCACGAGCTCGTCGTGCCGGCCGCGCTCCGCGATGCGGCCCTGGGACAGCACGAGGATCTGGTCGGCGTCGCGAACCGTCGACACGCGGTGCGAGACGAGAATCGCGGTACGGCCGACCATGGCCACGCGCAGGCGGCGCAGAATCTCCTCCTCGGTATACGTATCGACCGCCGAAAGCGCATCGTCCAGGATCAGGATGCGCGGATCGACCATCAACGCCCGTGCAATGGCGGTCCGCTGCTTCTGGCCGCCGGACAGCGTGATGCCGCGCTCACCGACGGAGGTCTCGTACCCCGCCGGGAAGTCCGCAATGTCGTGGTCCAGGCGGGCGACGTGCGCGGCCGCTTCGATCCGCTCCCGCGTCGCCTCCGCGGGTGGCACGCCGAACGCGATGTTCTCGGCGAGCGTGTCGCTGAACAGAAAGGGCTCCTGCGGCACAAAGCCGATGGCCCCGCGCAACGTGCGGAGCGGCAGGCGCCGGACGTCGACGCCGTCCACGAACACCGTCCCGGGCGGCGCGTCGTGCAGGCGAGGCAGGAGGCTGAGCAGGGTGGATTTCCCGGATCCCGTTGCGCCGATGATCGCGGTCACGGAGCCGGCAGGGAGACTCGCGGAGACATCGTCCAGGATCAGGCGGTCGCCGTAGCGAAAGGTCAGGTGCCGGAACTCGACATCGCCCCGGATCGCCGCTGGCCGAACCGGCTCGGCATCGTCCGTGATCGCCGGAGCCTGGTCGAAGATCTCCAGCATCCGCCCCCAGGACGCCAGGCCACGCTGAATCAGATTAGTGACGTAGCCGACGGCCATCATCGGCCACGTCAACATCAGCAGATACGAGTTGAAGGCCACCAGATCGCCCACCGTCATGCGGCCGGCGATGACGTCCAGGCCGCCAATCCACAACACGAGCATGCCCCCCAGGCCCATGAACAGTTCGATGCTCGGATAGAAAATGCCCTGGAGCTTGATGAGGGTTCGGTTCCTGGCGACGTACTCCTCGTTGGCCGCGCGAAAGCGCTCGATCTCGTAGCCTTCCTGCCGGTACGCGCGCACGACGCGCACGCCCGCCAGGGCCTCCTGCGTGACCGCGCTCAAGTCCGAGAGCTGCGCCTGAATGCGCTCGAAGCGGGCGTGGATCTCCGACCCGAAGTAGCGCACCGCCACGGACACGAGCGAGAGCGGCAGGACCGAGATCAGCGTCAGCCTGACGTTGATCTTCAGCATCAGCACGACGGCCACGGCGCAGGTCAGCACCGTCGTGGCGCTGTACATCACCGCCGGGCCGATCATCATGCGCACGGCGCTCAAGTCGCTCGTGGCGCGCGACATCAGGTCGCCCGTCCGGTTCGCCTGGAAGTAGCCGAGCGAGAGCCGCTGGAGATGGGCGAAGAAGTCGTTGCGGAGGTCGTATTCGAGGTCGCGGGAGGCGCCAATCAGGACGCGCCGCATCAGGAAGCGGAAGACGCCGCTCGCGGCAGCCAGCAGCAACAGCAGCAGGGCGTACCAGCGCAGCTTGGCCAGGGTCACGCCGGCCGTCAGGTCATCGATGGCGAACTTCAGCACCCAGGGACTGGAGAGCTGGAGGGTCGTCGTCAGCACGGCGCAGGCCATGCCCGCGGCAAAGGCTCCCCGATAGCGCGTCAGGTAGGCGAAGAGGCGCGTCCGGGGGGACATCCACCGAGTATAGCGGCTGGGCTCCGGCCGCTGTAGAATGCGCCCTTATGCATGCACTCTACCTGGTGATTCCCGCTCTGGCCGTGCTCGCGATCGCGTACCGCTACTACAGCGCGTTCCTGGCCGCGAAGGTCATGGTTCTCGACGACACGCGCATCACCCCGGCGCACGAGAAGAACGACGGCTCCAACTACTTCCCCACCAGCCGATGGGTGCTCTTCGGCCATCACTTCGCCGGCATCACCGGGGCAGGTCCGCTGCTCGGTCCCGTGCTGGCGATGCAGTTCGGCTACGCGCCGGGCATCATCTGGCTGCTCGCCGGGGTGTGTCTGGCCGGTGCCGTGCACGACATGCTCATCCTGTGGGCGTCGACGCGGCGCGGCGGCCGGTCGCTGGCCGACATGGCGCGTTCCGAGATCGGCCCGGTGGCTGGCGCCACGGCCGTCATCGCCATCCTCTTCATCCTGATCATCGCTCTCGCGGGTCTCGGCATCGCGATGCTGAACGCGCTCGCCGAGAGCTCCTGGGGCATCTTCACGATCGGCGCCACCATCCCCATCGCCATCCTGATGGGCTTCCACATGTTCGTCTGGCGGAAGGGCAAGATTCAGGAGGCCACGATCATCGGCGTGGGCCTGATGCTGGCCGCCGTGATCTTCGGCAAGAACGTCGCTGACTCCTCCTGGGGCCATTACCTCGTGCTGACCCCGCACCAGATCACGCTGGCGCTCGGCGTCTACGTGATGGCCGCGTCCGTCATGCCGGTCTGGATGCTGCTGACGCCGCGCTCGTATCTCAGCACCTTCATGAAGATCGGCGTCATCGTGCTGCTGGCGATCGGCGTCATCATCGTGAACCCCGAGATCCACATGCCGGCGTTCGGGCAGTGGAACATGGGCGGCGGCCCGATCCTCGGAGGCCCGCTCTATCCGTTCCTCTTCATCACCATCATGTGCGGGTCCATCTCGGGCTTCCACGCGCTGATCGGGTCGGGCACGACCTCGAAGCTGGTGGACAAGGAGAGCGACATCCGGCCCGTCGGCTACGCCGCGATGCTGTTCGAAGGGCTGGTCGGCGTGATGGCGCTCATCGCGGCGTCGACGCTGCACCCCGGCGACTTCTACGCCATGAACGCCACGCCGGCGGTCTACGAGAAGCTCGGCCTCACGATGGTCCACCTTCCGGAGCTCGCGGCACAGGTCGGCGAGAACGTGGTGGGCCGCACCGGCGGCGCCGTCTCGCTGGCGATCGGCATGGCCGACGTCTTCTCGAAGCTGCCCGGGATGAGCGCGCTCGTCTCCTACTGGTATCACTTCGCCGTCATGTTCGAGGCGCTCTTCATCCTGACGACGATCGACTCCGGCACGCGCGTGGGCCGCTTCCTGCTGCAGGA
>JBIKWH010000217.1:0-4325 GCA_044356435.1 Vicinamibacterales bacterium | reverse complement strand
CATCACGCCACGCATCGTGCGGATGTAATCGTGCGGACGCTGGGAAGGAGCAGGACGGTGAAGGGCACAGCACTGGCACTGGTGCTGCTCGCGGCGTCGGCCGCGGGCACGGCGGGGTGTGGCGAGGTTGCCCGGAGCGGGCGGTCGCCGGCGATGGTCGTGATCGGTTCGATCGAGGCCGCGTCGGGCGCGGTGCCGACAGCCTTTGGCGGCACGCTCGATTCTGACGTGATCACGAACGTGCGTCGGACCGGCGGCGATCCGGTGCCGACCATCTTCAGCGACCTCGGCCGCGCCACCTTCCGGTTGGTACTGAAGGACCCTGGGGTGCCCGGTAGCGCCGCGGCGCCCTCAAGCCTCAATCAGGTGACGATCACGCGGTACCAGGTCACGTTCCGTCGGTCCGATGGCCGGAACACACCCGGTGTGGACGTGCCCCAGCCGTTTGATTCGGCCGTCACCGTGACCGTGCCGGTCGAAGGCGCCGTGACGACGACGTTCGAGCTGGTCCGTCACACCGCGAAGGAGGAAGCGCCGCTCGCGAACCTGCGGTCGAGCAGCGTCATCATCGCCACGGTGGCGGACATTACGTTTACCGGTCGCGACCTGACGGGGAACACCGTCACGGCGACGGGCAGCATCGGCGTGCAGTTCGGCAATTTCGGCGATCCGCAGTAGAGGGGTCCATGCGCAGCATCACGCAAACGTTGAAGAGAGCCCGGGTCGTCGCGCTGACCGCGCTGGTGGCACTGTGTGCGGCCGGATGCGGCCTTGAGCAGCAGAGCGCGCCGTCGATCGTCGCGCCGTCCGAGTTCAGCCTGTCGGTCACGGCCGTCGTCACGCCCGATCAGTTGCCGCGAGACGGACAGTCACAGGCGGTCGTGACGGTGACCGTCCGCGACGCCCGAGGTCAGGCCGTGAGCGGGCAGCGCCTCTCTGTGTCGGCGAGCACGGGCGCGGTCGGCCAGCAGGATGTGACGACGGATGCCGGCGGCAATGCGTCGTTTGCCTATACGGCTCCACCTCCCAGCACGGTCGTGGCGAGCGGCGTGGCGGTGATCGCCGTGACGCCGGCGGCCGGCGGCGCCGGCGACGCCGTCGCGCGCACGTTCTCGGTGCGGCTGACCGGCACGCCCAATACCGGCACCCCCGTGCCTGGGTTCTCGTTCCTGCCGACAGAGCCAGAGCGTCTGCAGGCGGTGACCTTTGACGCCACCGCGACGACCGATGAAGGGGCACCGTGTCGTGACGCGTGCACGTATGCGTGGAACTTCGGCGGTGAGTCCACCGCGACGGGCCGCACGGCCACGTATCGCTTCCAGCAGGCGCGGAGCTACGTCGTCACGCTGACGGTGACCGATGCGGTGGGCACCACCGCGAGCACGACGCAGGTCGTGGCGGTCGCGAATCCGGCGGCACCGACTCCGGTGTTTGTGGCGTCCCCGTCGAGCGCCGCGGTGATCCAGAACGTGAACTTCGTCGCGTCGGGGTCCTCGGCCGCGCCTGGTCACGCGATCGTGCAGTACGACTGGAGCTTCGGCGACGGCGCGACCTCCAGCAGCACGACGGCGACCACGAGTCACGCCTACACGGCAACCGGCACCTACACGGTGACGCTGACCGTGACGGACGATGTCGGCCAGACACGGACGACCACGTCAACCGTGACGATCGTCAACGGGCTGACCGCGAACTTCTCGATCTCGCCGACGACCCAGGTGATTACCCGGACGGTCAGCGTCAACGGCGGCGACTCGACGACCATCGCCGGCGCCACGATCTCCTCCTACACGTGGGACTTCGGCAACGGCACGACCGCGACGGGAGCCACGGCATCGACGACGTATGCCACTGCGGGCACCTACACCATCCGGTTGACCATCGTGGACAGCGCGGGTCGGACGGCAACGGTGACGCGCACCGTCACGATCACCGCGACGTGATGCCGGTGGCGCCGGGAACTGCGACCGGGCGTCCAGGCGCGCTGCCCGGTGCGGCGCGTCTGGCGGCGGTTCGTGCCGGCATGGCGGCGCGGGGGCTCGATGCGCTGCTGGTGACGTACCCGCCGAACGTCCGGTATCTCTCCGGGCACGCCGGAACGGCGGGCGCGCTCATCGTCGGTCATGACACGGTCGCGCTGCTCGTCGACGCGCGCTACCGCGAGGCGGCGCGGCTGCTCGTCGATGGCGGACATGCACCGGCTGGACTGCGGATCGTGGACGTGCCGGGCAGCTACGACGGGGCCGTCCTGGCGCAGTGTCTGGAGGCGCGTTACCACCACGTCGGCATCGAGGCCGAGCATCTGCCCGTCTCCCGATTCCAGTGGTTCGAGCGGACGGGTGCCTCGTCGCCCGTTCCGCCCGGGTGGGTCGCGGTTACGGGACTGGTGGAAGCAGTGCGGGTCGTCAAGGACCTTGCCGAACAGGCCGCGCTGCGGCGGGCGGCGCGCGGGCTGACGGCTGTCGCGGCCGCCGCCTTCAGGTCGGCGCGCGCCGGTGTTCGGGAGCGCGACGTCGCGGGCGCGATCGAGGCGGCCCTCCGGGCGACGGGATTCGAAAAGCCGGCCTTCGACACGATCGTGGCGTCCGGGCCGAATTCGGCCCTTCCGCACTACAGGGCAGGTGACCGAATCCTGGCCGACGGCGACCTGGTGGTGCTGGACTTCGGCGGCGTGATGGACGGATACTGCAGTGACATTACGCGGACCGTCGCGATAGGGCCTCCGGGAACGGAGGCCCGCCGTGTGTACGGGGCTGTTCTGCGGGCCCAGCAGGCGGCGATCGAGGCAGTGGCGCCGGGGCAGACGGCGGAAGTCGTCGATGCGGCGGCCAGGAACGTGTTGATTGCGGAAGGGTTAGGCGACGCCTTCGGGCACGGCACGGGTCACGGACTGGGCCTGGATGTGCACGAGGCGCCACGGGTCGGGAAGCCGCAACCGGGCGTCGATCCGGTGCTGCTGGCGGCCGGGATGGTGCTGACGGTCGAGCCGGGGGCGTACTTGCCTGGATGGGGCGGCGTGCGGATCGAGGACGATATCCTCGTGACGGCCGACGGGCACGAAGTGCTCACCGACGTCTCCCGCGAGCTGGTGGTTCTCTAGACGGACGGAGTTGGAACGGAGCCTATGGATTTCGAGGAACTGAAGCAGGTGCTGGAGATGGTCCGTGAGCACGATCTCACGGAACTGGAGCTCGAGCGGCCCGACTTCAAGATCCGCGTACGCAAGGGTGCCGCCGGGCAGTTGCAGGCCGCGATTCCGGCGGCCGCCGTCGTCCCGGCGCCGGCACCGGCCGCCGCCGGAGCAGGCGCCGCACCAGCCCCCGCGCCAGCCGCGCCGGCCGAAGACGTGGACCTCGCGGTCCTCAAGTCGCCGATCGTCGGCACGTTCTATCGTGCAGCCGAGCCCGGCGCCCCGCCGTTCACCGAGATCGGGACGCGGGTGAAGAAGGGCCAGGTGCTGTGCATCATCGAGGCGATGAAGCTGATGAACGAGATCACCTCGGACGTGGACGGGGAGGTCGTGAAGGTGTTCGTCGACAACGGACAGGCCGTGCAATACGGTGAGCGGCTGTTCGCCATCCGGCCCAACTGACCATGTTCAAGAAGATTCTGGTCGCCAACCGGGGCGAGATCGCGCTGCGCGTGATCATCGCGTGCCGGGAGATGGGGATTAAGACCGTCGCCGTCTACTCGGAGGCCGACGAGCACGCGCTGCACGTCCGCTTCGCCGATGAAGACGTCTGCATCGGCCCCGCCAGGAGCGCCGACAGTTATCTGAACATCCCCGCCATCATCAGCGCCGCGGAAGTGACCGGCGCGGACGCCATTCACCCCGGCTACGGATTTCTCTCGGAGAACCCGCATTTCGCCGAGGTGTGCGAGGCATGCCACATCCGGTTCATCGGCCCGAGCCCGCACGTCATCAAGCTGCTGGGCGACAAGGCCCGCGCGCGCCGGGCCATGAAGAAGGCTGGCCTGCCGATGCTGCCGGGCAGCGACGGCCCGGTGGACTCGGAAGAGAAGGCCCTGAAGATCGCGAAGGAGATCGGCTTTCCCGTCATCATCAAGGCGGTGGCCGGAGGCGGCGGTCGCGGCATGCGCGTGGTGCAGTCGGAGGAAGAGGTCGGCCCGTTGCTCCGCACGGCGCAGCGCGAGGCTGAGGCGGCCTTCGGTCTGGGAGACTGCTACATCGAGAAGTATCTGGTGAACCCGCGGCACATCGAGTTCCAGGTGCTCGGCGACCACCATGGCAATCTGGTGCACCTGGGCGAGCGCGAATGCTCCATCCAGCGCCGGCACCAGAAGCTCATCGAGGAGTCACCCTC
>JBIKWH010000216.1:0-4331 GCA_044356435.1 Vicinamibacterales bacterium | reverse complement strand
AGAACGGGCGGCCACTCACCATTGAGATGCTCTATGGGAGCAAAACCTCCGAGCCATCTCTGACGGTGTACCAGGAAGACCTGCGGAAGGCCGGCATCACGCTCAACCTGCGACTGGTGACCGGCGAGACGCTCTTCAAGCTCGTCATGGATCGCGAGTTCGACGTCGTCGACATGGGGTGGACCGGCCTGCTGTTCCCGAATCCGGAAACCTCCTTCCACTCCAAACTGGCCGATCAGAAGGCCAACAACAACATCACCGGGATGAAGAACCCGAAGATCGACGCCCTGCTGGACACCTACGACCTGGAGTTCGATCCGGTGAAGCGGGTCGCGATCATCAAGGAAATCGACGGGTTGCTCGCCGGCGAGCACCATTACTCCCTCGGGTGGGACGCACCGTTCGCGCGCATCGCCTACTGGAACCGCTTCGGCATGCCGCCCGGCGTCCTGACGCGGATCGGGGATCAGCGTGACGCGGTGACCCTCTGGTGGATCGACCCCCAGAAGCAGCAGGCATTGAGCCAGGCCATGGGCAGTGCCTCGGCGTCGCTGCCGGTGAACCCGATGGAGAACCGCTACTGGCAGGAGTACGCGAAGCAGCATCCGATGGTGGCCAACACCAAGTAGTCGCGCGGCCCCTCGCCGATGACCGCTTATTTCGTCCGTCGTTTCCTGCTGATCATCCCGACGTTCCTCGGGATCACGCTGGCCGTCTTTGCCGTGATGCACTTCGTGCCCGGAGGCCCGGTCGAGCGTCAGATCATGCGGGTCCAGATGGCGGCGATGATGGAAGGCGGGGGCGACGCCGGCGGCGCGTCGATGGCGGCGAGTACGAAGGGCGGTGCGGCGCTGCCCGATGAGGCCGTTGAGGAGATCAGGCGCTACTACGGCTTCGACAAACCGGTCCACATCCGATACGTGCAGTGGCTATGGAAGGTGCTGCACCTGGACCTCGGGCAGTCCTACGTCTACCAGGACCCGGTGTGGGATGTGATCAAGTCCCGCTTTCCGGTCTCCATCTTTCTGGGGCTGACCGGCTTCCTGCTCAGTTATCTCGTCTGCATCCCGCTTGGCGTCATCAAGGCCGTCCACCACGGTTCGAAGTTCGACGTGGCGAGCAGCGTCCTCGTCTTCCTCGGCTATTCCGTTCCCGGCTGGGCGCTCGGCACCGCGCTGCTCGTGCTGCTGGGCGGCGGCAGCTTTCTCGACGTCTTTCCCCTGGGGGGCTTCCGGCCGGACAACTGGGAGTATCTGGACGCGTGGGGCAAGGTCACGGGGCAGATCCGGCACATGTTCCTGCCGGTGGTGGCCTACATGGTCGGGTCGTTCGCCACGCAGACGATCCTGACCAAGAACGCCTTGATGGAAACGCTGGGGCAGGACTACATCCGCACGGCGTTCGCGAAGGGTCTCAGTGAGCGGCGCGTGATCTTCGTGCACGCGCTGCGCAACTCGCTGATTCCGCTCGCGACGGGACTCGGGCACGTGATCAGCCTGGTGCTGGCCGGGTCATTCCTCATCGAGCGGGTCTTCAACATCGACGGCATGGGTTATCTCGGCTACACGGCCCTGCTGCAGCGCGACTATCCGGTGGCGCTCGGGATTCTCGTCATCGGCTCGATGCTGATGCTGGTCGGCAACATCCTCTCGGACGCCCTCTACGCCGTGGTGGATCCGCGGATCCGGTTCAAATGAGCGGCGCGCGGTCTGAGTCGATCTTCCAGCGGCGCCTTCGGAAGTTCCGGCGCCTCAAGCGCGGCTACTGGTCGTTCCTGCTGATCCTCGGCCTCTACCTGGTGTCGTTCGCCCTGCCGGTGCTGGCCAACAACGTGGCCCTGCTGGTGAAGTACGAGGGCCGGTACTACGTGCCCCTCGTCACCTACCAGCCGGCGTCGGCGTTCGGACAGAACGCGATCGGCGAGCCGGACTACCGGGAGCTCAAGGCAACCTTCGCGCAGGCGGGACGCGGCGACTGGGTGTGGATGCCGCTCTATCCCTATGGACCCAACGAGTCCCTCCTGGACCAGCCGGGTGCGCCCCCGCATGCCCCGACAGACCGGCACTATCTCGGCACCGACGACCGGGGCCGCGACGTCCTCGTCCGCCTTGCCTACGGCTTCAACATCTCGATGACCTTCGCGCTGCTGGTCACCGCGTTCGGTCTGACAACGGGCGTCGCCGCAGGCGCATTGCTCGGGTACCTCGGCGGCAAGACCGACATGCTCGGCCAACGGGTCATCGAGGTCTGGTCGTCCCTGCCGTTTCTCTACACGATCATCATCATCAGCTCGATCATCGTGCCCATCTATCTGCCCGGGCGCGGGCCCCTGCTGCAGCCGTCGTTCTGGCTCCTCGTCGTGATTCTGTCGGCGTTCGACTGGATGGGGATGACGTACTACATCCGCGGCGAGTTCTACCGCGAGAAGGCCAAGGACTACGTGGGGGCGGCCATCGTGACCGGCGTGTCCCGCTCGGCGGTGATGTTCCGGCACATCCTGCCGAATGCGCTGACCCCCGTCGTCTCGTTTGCCCCCTTCACGATCGTGGGGAACATCGGGTCGCTGGTGGCGCTGGACTTTCTCGGGTTCGGTCTGCCGGCCCCCACACCGAGCTGGGGTGAGCTCATCGGGCAGGGGATGGCCAACCTGACGAAGTGGTGGCTCGTATTCTTTCCGCTCGGCGCGCTGTTCATCACGCTGCTGCTCGTGGTGTTCATCGGCGAGGCGATCCGCGAGGCGTTCGACCCGAAGGAGTACTCGCGCCTCCGCTAGGCGCGACCGTGACCATGGCTGACCCCTCGCTGCTCCTCGAGATCCGCAACCTCCGGACGCACTTCTTCACCGAGTCCGGTGTCGCGAAGGCGGTCGACGGCGTCGATCTGGAGATCCGCCGCGGTGAGGTGCTCGGCCTCGTGGGGGAGAGTGGCTCCGGCAAGAGCGTCACCGCCTTGAGCGTGCTGCGGCTCATTCCGGACCCGCCGGGCCGCATCGTCTCCGGCGAGATTCTGTTCAACGGACGGAACCTGCTGGCGCTGCCCATCGAGGAAATGCGGAAGGTCCGTGGCCGCGAGATCAGCATGGTGTTCCAGGAACCCATGACCTCGCTCAATCCGGTGTTCACCATCGGCATGCAGGTCACCGAAGTGATCCTGGCGCACGACCGCTGCACGCAGGAGGTGGCGGACCAGCGGGCGGTGACGCTGCTGACCGAGGTCGGCATCCCGGACGCGGCCGCCCGGCTGAGCCAGTATCCGCATCACCTCTCCGGCGGCATGCGGCAGCGCGTGATGATTGCCATGGCGCTGGCCAACGACCCGGAACTGCTGATTGCGGACGAGCCCACCACCGCCCTCGACGTCACGATCCAGGCGCAGATTCTCGACCTGATGCGCGCCGTGAAGCAGCGGCGGGAAGGCGCCGCCATCCTGCTCATCACGCACAACCTGGCCGTCGTGGCCGAGATGTGCGACCGCGTGGCGGTGATGTACGGCGGCAAGGTGCAGGAAGTGGCGCCCGTCCGGGAACTGTTCCGGAATCCGCTGCACCCCTACACGCGAGGTCTGCTGGCCAGCATCCCGCGGGTGAGCGGGGCGAAGGCGGACCGCCTGCAGGCCATTCCCGGCAGCGTGCCGGACATCATGCATCTGCCCGCGGGCTGCAAGTTCGAGACGCGCTGCGGCGACCGCTTCGCACCCTGCACCACCGTGGAGCCGGCGCTGGTCGAACGTGCACCCGGACACTGGGTGCGCTGCCACCTCCACGACACAGCGCTTCTCCCGCGTGACGCGGCGCTCCTTCAGCGGCACAGTCAGGTGACCCGTGGCTGAGCCCATCCTCGAGATCCGCGACCTCACGGTCAGATTCCCTGTGTTCGGCGGCGTGTTCCTGCGCCGCCGTGGGGAGGTCCGGGCTGTCGATGGTGTGTCGCTGACGATCAACCGTGGTGAGACGCTCGGGCTGGTGGGCGAATCCGGTTGCGGCAAGAGCACCGTCGGCCGGGCCGTCGTCAACATCCTGAAGGCGATGAGCTACCGCGTGGAAGTCAGCGGCCAGGTGCTCTATCACCACGAGTCCGGCGTCGTGGACCTCGCGGCTCTCGACCAGGCTGGCATGCGGCCCTACCGGTCCGACATCCAGATGGTGTTCCAGGATCCGTACTCCTCGCTCAATCCACGCAAGACGGTGGATCAGATTGTCGAGGAGCCGCTCCGGGTCCACACGCCCATGTCGAAGGCCGAGCGAGCCGACCGCGTCCGCTGGCTGCTCGAGAAGGTTGGCCTCTCGCGGGACCACATGACGCGCTACCCGCACGAGTTCTCGGGAGGGCAGC
>JBIKWH010000214.1:0-4355 GCA_044356435.1 Vicinamibacterales bacterium | reverse complement strand
TGCTACTGAACCGCGCGCTCGGCCGTTTCGGCACGACCTCGATCCAGGCTCGGCTCCAGAAGAACGTCCACCTGATCGGCCTGAAGGGTCAGGCCATGCCCCCTTTGGCCGCCGACGAGTACCTAACCCCGGCGCGGATGGCACCGGCGCCAGGCCAGCCGACGCTCCTCTTCTTCTGGGCGCATTGGTGCGGCGACTGCAAGACCTTTGCGAAGACACTCGCGGCCATGCAGCGCGAGTTCGGAGGCCGGGGACTCCGCGTGGTGGCGCCAACGCAGCGGTACGGCTACATCGGCGCACGCGACAACGTGGCGCCCGCCGATGAGGCGCGGCACATCCGTGAGATCCAGCGGGAGTTCTATCCCACGCTCGACGGCATCCCGATCCCGCTCAGCGCGAAGAACTTCGCCGCGTATGGCGTGAGCACCACGCCAACGCTGGTGCTGGTCGATGGCGCGGGTCGGGTCCAGCGATACCAGCCGGGTGGGATGGCGGCACCCGAACTGCGCCAGGCGATCGCGGCGCTCTTCTGATGGGACGCGGGCCAGGCGGCAGCACACCCGTCGTCCGTGGCCCGTTCGCGGCGACGCTGTTCCGCTACTCGGGCTCGGGAGGCGCGTGGACGTTCGCGCCCATCCCGAAGCGGCTGGCGCCGCCGGTCACCCGCCCGTGGGGCCGCACGCCCGTCACCGCCACCGTGGACGGACACGTGTGGCAGACGAGCATCTGGCGCGACACGAAGACCGACCGATCGCTGCTCGCCGTGCCCGCCCGCGTCCGCGGGACGAAGGCGCACGGGGACACGGTGCAGGTGTCGTTCTCGTTTGTGCCCGAACCGGACTGACGATTCGAGCCGGGCCCGGGCGTGGGCCCCGAAGGCGGACCCTGGAGCCGACGGCAACGATGCGCCCGTCAGGGCAGCGTCAGGTACTCCGTCAGCCGCTCGTCCGCCTCGCCCGTGGCACGGGCGAGCGTCAGCTTGGCCAGATTGTGGGAGAACACGCCGTTGATGTAGTCCAGCTCGGCCGTGGCCACGGCCTCCTGCGCCTGCACCACCTCCAGGCTCTCGGCCACGCCGGCCTCGAAGCGCTGGCGCGTGAGAGCCAGCGCCTGCTTCGTGACCACGACGTTCCGCTGCGCCAGGTCCACCTGGCTGGTGGCGGCGCCGAGGTCCAGCAGCGCCCGGCGGATGTCGGCCTCCACCTGGCTGGTCAGGTCCTCCAGTTCCGCCTTGCGCTGCGCGACGACCGCATCGGCCTGCTGCACGTGTGCGCCGGTGCGACCTCCGTCGAAGACCGGCACGTGGACCCGCCCCGCCACGCTGAACGTGGTCCGTCCGTTGCCGAGCGTGCTGCCCAGGGTGCCGTAGTCGCCGCTCACCGAGACGGTCGGCAGCCGTTCGCTTCTCGCCGCCGACAGGGCGAGTTCGGCCGCCCGGATCTGCGCTCCGGCCGACTTCAGGTCGGCGCGGCGCTCACGGGCCAGCAGGACAGCCGCCTCCGGCGTCGTCGCCGGCGCGGGCGCGAACGCGATGGCATCCGCGAGATCGTAGGCGTCGGTCGGCGGCAGGCCGACCATCCGCGCCAGCGTGATCTTCTGTTTCGCCAGGTCGTTGACCAGCGCGGTCAGCCGCTGTCGCTGGGTCAGCGCCTGGATCTCGCTCCGGTCCACGTCCACCTGGGCCGTCAGGCCAGCGGCCTTTCGCTCCGACGTCTGACGGAAGAGCGCTTCGGCCGTCTGCACCTGCGCCCGCGCCGAATCCACGCGGGCGCGTGCGGCCAGCGCCTGCAGATAGCTGCCGCCCACGGCCAGCACGACCAGATCGCGGGCGTCCTCCGTCGTCCGTTCGGCGGCGACGGCGCCCTCACGGGCGGCCCTGAAGTTCTTCCAGCTCGTGACATCGACCACGGACTGCGAGAGCCGCGCCCGGAGGTCGACGACGGTGAACGGGCCCACCACGCTCGGGAAATTGAAGCCCGGAAGCGGGCTGCCGATGCTGCCGAATCCGCTCGCTGCGAGGTTCAACTGCTGGCGGGTGGCCGCCAGGTCGGCGCCAATCGTCGGCAGCAGCGCGCTTCGCGCCAGCGTCTGCTGGCTCCGCGCCTGTTGCACCGCCTGCGCCACGTTCACCGTGCCGAGGTTGTAGGCGAGGCCGCGCGCCACCGCGTCGCGGAAGCCGAGCGCTCCGGCCAGCGGCGGAGCGCCGCTCCGGCTGCCGGCCGCCGCCCCCTGCGTCTGCACCGTCGGGCTGGCCGTGTTCACGCTCGACCCGGCGCCCGGGAGCGCCGTCTGCGAGACGGACACCGAGCCCGCCTGCCCCGCGCGGCCCGAGAGCGGCAAGGTGATCGCCTGCGCCGCACCGCTCTGCCCCGCACTGCCTTGCGCGAACGCCGGCAGCGCGCCGCACGCACCGACGGCGATCGCGCCGGCCACCACCATCACCACTCGATTCATGGCCCTGCACCCTCCGGCGGCCACGGCCGCCGTCATGACAACTGCTGGCGGAACCGCCAGACACTGATCCCCATCACCACGCTGGCAATGACCACGAGCGCCACGAGGTGCGTCCACACGTCCGGCAGTTCGCTGCCGCGGATGAGCGTGCCGCGCGCGATGAACCCGAAGTGATAGATGGGGTTGATGACCGTCCACGGCTGCATCCACGCCGGCATCGCCTCGGCCGGCGTCATGGTCCCGGAGAGCGACATCATCGGCGGCATGATGAAGAAGCTGGCCAGCTGCGCCTGCTGCGCCGACTTGCTCAGGGTCGCCACGACCGTTCCGAACCCGATGCCGCACATCAGACACGCCGCCACGGCGATGGCGAACAGCGTGGCGCTGCCCCGGAACGGCACGCCGAACCAGAAGCGGATCACGACAAGCGCGATCAACGCCGGAATCATCAACAGGACGAACTGCGGCAGGATCTTGGCGATGATGATCTCCGACGTCCGGAGCGGCGTCATCAGCAACTGCTCCAACGTGCCGGCCTCCCGCTCCTTCACCATCGTGGCCGAGGCCGTGATCATGCCGTTCATCAGCAGCAGTTGACCGATGAGGCCGGTGACGAGGAACCACGACGACACGAGCCCCGGGTTGAAGAGAAACAGCGGATGGAGCTGCGCGAGGCCGCGGCGCGGAGGCGCACCGTCCACCGTTCGCGGCGCGAGGCCGACGTCCCCGCCGGTCAGTGTCCGGTTGAAACCCTGCAGCACGCCGCGCACGTACCCCTGACTCACGGCAGCCGTGTTCGCGTTCATCGCGTTGAGCAGCACCTGGATCAACGCGGTCCGGCCGCGGTCCAGCTCGCCCGCAAACTCGGCCGGTATGACGATGCCGGCATCGACGGTTCCCTGGCGGATCTCCTCGCTCAGCGCCTCCACCGACCCGAAGGACGCCGCCAGCTCGAAGCTGCCGCTCTCACTTAGCGCGGCGATGAGATTGCGGCTGGCGGGCGTGCGGCTGTCGTCCACCACGCCCAGCTCGATACCGGTCACCTCCGGGCTCATCACCGTGCCGAAGATCATGAGCTGCATGAGCGGCGGCAGCACGAGCGCCACCAGGATCCGCTTGTCGTGGCGCACCTGATGGAGTTCCTTCCACACCAGCGCCCGCAGCGCCGGACTCCAGAATCGTCTGAATCGCGCGAGCATCAGATCTCCAGCCTCATGGGCCGCATGCGCCGCCACGCCACGCCGAAGAACACGGCGCCGATGCCGCCGATCGCCAGGACCTTCCACCACACGGCCGGCCAGCCGCCGCCCTGCAGCAGGGCGTCGCGCACGACCTCGATGTAGTAGCGCGCCCAGACGAGATACGAGAGCCAGCGGAGCTCGCCAGGCACGTTCGACAGCGGAAAGAGCAGCCCCGAGAGCAGGAAGGTCAGGAGGAACCCGCCCATCATCACGGCCTGCATCGCCGCGACCTGGTTCGAGACGGCGGCGCCGATCATCGTCCCGAAGGACGCCACCGTGAAGACGTACAGAATGGTCGCCACCAGAAACGGCGTGGGATCGCCGACAAAGCTCAAGCCGAAGACCCACCACAGGATCAGGAACAACAGCGCCGCCTCCGCCAGGGCGACGGTCATGAAGGCGAGCACCTTGCCGGCGAGAAAGTCCCTGGCCGAGATGTTCGATACGTAGACCTGCAGGATCGTCTTCCGCTCCGCCTCGCGCGCCATGGCGAGAGACGCCAGCAACGGCGGAAACATCGAGAGACCCATCACGAAGATGCCCGGGCCGTAGAACTTCTTCGAGACGCGACCGGGGTTGTACCAGTACCGCACGGCCGCGGCCACCTGCCCGCCGCCTCTCCGACCGCCCTGCCTCGCATTGAAGGCTGCGGTGATGCCA
>JBIKWH010000271.1:0-3736 GCA_044356435.1 Vicinamibacterales bacterium | reverse complement strand
GTCGAGGTGGCGGCGTTCACCGTGGGCAACGGCACGAGTCCGCTCTCGCGGTTCGCCCCCATGCTGGCCCGAAGCTCTTCGGGTGACAGGTCGCGCGGCGCGGCAGGCTGCTGCGTGAGGACGGCGGTGCTGAACGTACCGAGCGCCGCGGCCAGGGCGAACCCGGCCGCGACGACGGCGATGCGCGATGTCATGCGAGGTGCACCGGCCCGCCGGATACGGCGCGCCGGTGCGATGGAACGACCTACTTCGACGCGGCAGCCGCCGGCCACCGCTTGTCGATCGGCTTGGACGCGTCGGCCGTGATCGCCAGGTCCGCGCAGTGATGGTAGGCGTAGCCGCCGGGTGAGTTGTACACGTGGTCCGCCATGAACTGGATCACCTGCAGCGTGCAGCGCGCGCAGCTGATGTTCGGCAGCTCGACGTCCGTTTCCCAGGGCGCCATCGGCGTCGCGGGACGCGCCGACGCGGGCTCACCGGGCTTCGGATAGTGCTGGAAGAGGCCGTCGGCCAGGACCGGCACCTGCGGCGGGCTCTGGATCTGCGCCCACGTCGAGAAGAGGCCCTTCTCCGTCCACCGCTCGGCCGTGTACGGGTCCGGCGGCAGCTCGTTGCGCGAGTTCACGGCAAGCGCCACGCGATAGTGGCCCGAGTGGTAGATCGTTTCCTGGATCTTGATGTGGAGCTTCGAACCACCGGTGACCTTCGTCACCGCGTTCGAGAGGATCTTCGCGTTGTCGCCCTTCGGCTCACCACCGCACGGCCCGGTCTTCTGCGGGTCGCCGAGGTCATTGGTCGGCACGATCCACGAGGGTGGCTCCATGAGCTTGAAGTGGGCATTGGTACCGGCGGTCAGGGCCGTCACGGCAGCGACGAGTGCCAGGGCGAAACGAAGCTTGGTCTGCATCAGGGTGTCCTCATGTGGTGGCCACCGGCCGCGGCGGCGTGGCGGCGTGGCGGCAGAATTATGCCGGGTTTCCCCAGAACTTGCGACAACGGAACAGGTGCTCCGCATTCCGTGCCGGTGCGGCTTGAACATACATAGCATTGCTATGTATAAGACTCCTACGCATGGACCTCGGCAAGGACCTCGTCGCCGCGTCGGCCACCCCCCTCGTGCTCGCGATCCTCGCCGAGGGCGAGAGCTACGGCTACGCGATCATCAAGCGCGTCAGCGAGCTCTCGGGCGGGCATCTGCAGTGGACCGACGGCATGCTCTACCCCGTGCTCCACCGTCTCGAGCGCAATGGCCTCGTCGCCGCGAAGTGGGGAGAATCCGAGACCGGCCGGCGCAGGAAGTACTACCGGCTCACCAAAGAGGGGCGCACCCAGCTCGATGAGGAGCGTGAGCGCTGGAAGATCGTCGACGAGACCCTTCACCGCATCTGGAAGGTCCGCTACGCATGAGCGCGACAACGAACGCCACCCTTGAGGAGCAGATCGGGCAGTGGCGGAGCTATCTGCGGCGGCGCCGCGGCATCAACGGACCCGACGTCGAGGAACTGGAAACCCACCTGCGCGATCAGGTCGGCGCGCTCACCGATGCCGGCCTGGCGGAGGACGAGGCGTTCCTCGTGGCCGTCAAGCGCATGGGGAACCTGGACGCGCTCTCCCGTGAGTTCGCGCGTGAGCATTCGGAGCGGCTGTGGAAGCAGCTCGTGATCGCGTCCGACGATGGCGCCGGCGACGGCGTGGCGGCGCAGGGGGCGCGCGCGGAGGCGTGGGTTGCGTTCGCCGTGGCTGCTGCAGCCGCCGTCGCGGTGAAGCTTCCGGTGCTGTTCGGCCAGGCGCTCAACCCCAACGAAGAGGTCTCACCGTTCTACACGCGGAACGCGAGCCTCTTCGTGTTCCCGTTGCTCGCTGGCTACCTTGCGTGGAAGCGGGGGATGCCCATGCGCGCGGCGCGTTGGCTGGCACTGCCCTTCATCGCCGGGGCGGCCGTCGCCAACGCGTACCCGTTTCGCGCCGGCGGCGACACCACACTGCTGACCGTGCTGCACCTGCCCATCGCGCTGTGGCTCGCCATCGGCGTGGCGTATGTCGGCGGCCGCTGGTTCGATTCGCACGAGCGCATGAACTTCGTCCGGTTCACGGGCGAACTCGCCATCTACTACGTCCTGATGGCCCTGGGGGGCGGTGTCTTCGTCTTCTTCACGATGACGCTCTTCCTCGCGATCGGGGTGAACGCCGGAACGTTCGTGGGGCTGTGGCTGCTCCCGTGCGGGGCGGCAGCGGCCGTCATCATCGGCTCCTGGCTCGTGGAGGCGAAGAAGAGCGTCATCGAGAACATGGCGCCCGTGCTGACGAGGCTCTTTACGCCGCTCTTCACCCTCCTCCTTCTGGCGTTTCTGGGGACGATGGCCTGGACAGGCCGGCCGATCGATATCAAACGCGAAGTGCTGATTGCGTTCGATCTGCTGCTCGCCGTGGTCGTCGGCCTGGTGCTCTACGCCGCCTCGGCGCGCGACCCTGACGCACCACCCGACCTCTTCGACGGCCTCCAGCTTCTGCTCGTCGCCAGCGCCTTGCTGGCGGACGTGGTGGCGCTCACGGCCATCGCCTCCCGCATCTCGGAGTTCGGCTTCACGCCGAATCGCGTCGCCGCGCTCGGCGAGAACCTGCTCCTGCTCGTGCACCTCTCGTGGTCCGCGTGGCTCTACGTCGGGTTCCTGCGCGGAGAGAGACCGTTCGGCGCGCTCGAAGCGAGGCAGACGGCGTACCTGCCGGTGTACTCCGTCTGGGCCGCTCTGGTCGTGGCGCTGTTCCCGCCGCTCTTTGGCTTCGCGTAGGCCGCCGATCGGGCAATGGTTGAGATGTGCGGGCCGCACTGGTCCAGTCCGGCCTGCACGCGTCTGCTAGGCTGGCTGTGTCATGCGCCACGCTCACACTCTGGAATACGTCGCGCTCGCCGCGCTCCTGGTCGCCGCCGGCACGGGACTCTCCGCGCAGTTGCCGGAGAGGTCAGTGCCACAGGCCCCGAAGACCTCCATCCGCAGTGCGCCGACCGAGGCCGAGACGCCCACACGCCGCACGAAGATGCCGGGGATGGATACCGGGGAGAAGTCGACGACGCCCCTGCTGCGGGGGCTGCTCTATCACCACGAGTACCTGACCCGGGTCACGCCTGAGGGCTTTCGTCGGAGCGCGACGGGTGCCGCGCCAGGCATGTCCGGCGACCCGGCCGACTGGTTCTCCTTTCTCTCACGCTCGTGGCGTAAGCAGCAGGAGGCTCGCTTGCACGAGGTCGTTGAGAAAGAACTGGCCGCGCTGCGCGCCAACGGGCAGTAACGACGCTGTACGCAACAACGGCCACTCCGGAGAACCGGAGCGGCCGTGATGTGACTTCGTCGGCGAAACCGTCAGCGCGCGGCGACGGTATCCGCGATGGACGCGCGCATGAGGGCGAGCGCCTCGGCGTCCTCGCTGATCGGCAGGTTGCGCGCCTCCATGGCCTTGTAGATCACCACGGCCGCATCCAGCTGCCGCTGCTCGTTCAGGAAGAGCGACTTGCCGCCCTTGTATCCGAGCGCCACCGTCAGAGGGGTCCACCCGCGCCGGTTCTGCGCGTCGACCTTCGCCCCCTTGGCGATGAGCAGGTCCACGATCGGGAGCGCACCGCGGCGAGCTGCGCCGTGCAGCGCCGTATCCCCGTTCTTGTTCTGCGCGTTCAGGTCGTGCTTGAACTCGAGAGCGACCTTGACGGCTTCGAAGGCATCGGCATGCGTGCCCGTGTCCT
>JBIKWH010000295.1:0-3542 GCA_044356435.1 Vicinamibacterales bacterium | reverse complement strand
AGCGGCCGTCGACCGAGGCGTGATTGCAGACGATGCCGACCGTGAGGCCGCGCAGGCGGCCGGATTCGAGCAGCGCGTCGCTGCCGAGGCGCGTGGGTGTGGTGGTCATGAGGGCGGTGGAAGGATCTGACATGTGCGGCCCAGCCAGGCCCAGAAGGGATGGCCGGTGAACTCGGCGCGACGGGCGACCGCAAGCGAGCGCGCCTCCGCGTCCTGCCCGGCGAGACACAGGGCATAGAGCCGGAGGCCGAGCGCGCGTTCCTTGAGCGAGGGGTCGGCCTCCGCGCGGCCGAACGCAGCGGCGGCGGCAAAGTAGCTGCGCTCCGAGATCAGGCGCGCACCCAGGTGGTACTGCATCGGCGCCAGCGCCAGCTCAGCGGCCGTGGCGATCTCCACACCGCGCTGCAGGTCGCCGTTGCTGCCGAGCAGCCACAGCACCGGTGTCTTCAGAGTCGAGCCGGTGAGGAGGCGGTGGACGGCGTCCATCGTCTGGGCGGACGGGCCGTCCGTGCCGTTGATGAGCCCCTGAAACTCGAAGTAGGGCAGCGTGGCCTCGATGAGTTCGGGCGGCCAGAGCTTCTGGATGAAGGCGCTCGTACGGAACCGCTCGCGACAGGCGGCCGGGTCGAGCATCTCGCGCTGCAGAGCCTCGTCGTACTCGGTCGAGATCGACCGGTCGTTGATGCGCCCGGGACGGTCGTCTACGAGGGCCGGCACCCCGGCCGAGATCCGCTTGAGGAACGGCGCATCGCCGATGAAGAGCGCGCCGAGCTGCTCCGGCCGCTCGAGTCCGAGCGCCCGGAGTTCGCGGACGACGGTGCGGTTCTGCCATTGGGCGAAGACGTGGGCGAGCGCTGCCGGGCCCGACGCGCCACGCGTTCCCACGAGCATCAGGTTGCTCGTCTCTCCATTCCAGAGCGAGCAGTCCTCGAAGGCTTCGCAGAACGCCTTGATGACCGACCGCGTCACGTCTCCCGCGATGGTGTGCGTCGGCAGCCAGTAGGCGGCCATGCCGCCCTCCGCGAGGCGCGCGTGGATCAACTGGAAGTACTCGCGCGTGTAGAGGTTCACGACGCCGGCGCTCCGCGGGGGTGGCGGCTCCGACGTGATCAGGTCGTAGCGTTCCGGGGTCGTCTGCAGGAAGTAGCGCCCATCCTCGACGTGCATGTGCACGCGCGGGTCCCGGAGCGGGTTCTCCGTGTCCTTCGGGTAGATGACGACGCTGTTGTCGAGCACATCCTTCGAGATGTCCACGACGTCGATGCGCTCGAGCCCGGGCGAATCCGTCATGGCCTTCGCCGTGTTCCCCACGCCGAACGCGATGAGCAGGCTCTTCTTCAGGTTCGGATGAAGCGCCATCGGCCAATACACATAGAGCTTCATGTACCGGCGCGATTCCCAGTCGGTGTCGGCCATCGACGTGGCGTTCACGAACAGGGCGTGTGTCCGGACGTCGCGCAGGATCGGCGCGTTCAGATAGATCAGCGTGTCGGCCACGCCCTCTCTGACGGCCGCCACATTCACGGCGCGCGGCGTCGTGTGCGTGCGGAGGCTGGCATAGCGCTCGATCGGGAACCGTTGCAGCCGGGCCGAGAGGCCACCGAAGGGGAACGCCGCGAGCGCGGCCGCCACGACCACGAGCGCCGCGATGGCATGGCTCCGGCGCGCCGCGGTGTGCGCCCACAGCAGCGCACCGGTCAGCGCGTAGATCACCACGACAGCGAAGAGGGCCCGCTCCATGCCGAGCAGCGGCAGCAGCACGAAGCCGCCGGCCAGCGACCCGAGCGCGGACCCGAGCGTGTTGGCGAAGGTGAGCGTTCCGGCGGCGTCGGCGTCGGACCGGCTGGCGGCGCGCAGGCCCGCGCCGGCGAGCGTGAAGATCACCCCGGAGACGAGCGAGACCGGCAGCATCAGCAGCGCGCCAAGTGCCAGCACTTCCGGCACGTCCGTGACCAGGTGCGAGGAGAGCGCCGACATCCGCAGCAGGAAGACGGCGTAGGAGGCCACGCCGAGCCCGCCCGAGACCCAGAGCGCCGGGCCGGTGTAGACGTGCGCGTCCGGCCAGCGCCGGAGCGCCAGCCCCGCGGCAAAGCCACCGAGCGCGATGCCGGTGAGAACCGTGCCGAGCATCACGGCAAACGTGCTGGAGTAGCCGATCACGGCGAGCAGCAGCAGCCGGAACCACAGCACTTCAAGGGCGAGCAGCGCGAAGCCCGCGCAGAAGGCGGTGAGCAGCCACTCGAGCGGCAGGCGCGCGGCAGCTCGCGTCGGCGCCGGCGTGGATACGGGCTCGGGCGGCGGGGCTGTCGCTGGCGCCACGCGCCACCGCCGATCGAATACAAGCGCGACGGCGGCCACGACGACGCTCAGCCCTGCGGCCACGAGCGCCGTGCCGCGGATGCCCACCGCGCCGACCAGCACGAACTCCGTGGCGGCCACGCCGGCCACCGCGCCGGCCGTGTTCCAGCCGTAGAGCTGGCCGAGCACGGCGCCGAAGTGGCCTGGCTGGCTCGTGAGCGTGCGCGTCAGCAGCGGCAGCGTGAGCCCCATCGCCGTGGACGGGATCAGCAGGAAGAGGAAGGCGAGCGTCAGGCGCACGAGATTGAGCACGCCCAGGCTCGCGGAGAGCGGCCGGAAGAGCGGGGCGAGCACGGCGCCCATCGCCGGCAGCCCGATGACGAGCAACACTCCGGTGACGGCGACGATGCCCTCGACCCCGGCGTAGATGCGGAGCGGACGCGCCAGCCGATCGCCGAGGCGTGTCGCGAGGAGATTGCCTCCGGCCATGCCGGCCATGAATCCGGCCAGCACGAGGCTCGACGCCCAGACGCTGTTGCCGAAGGCGAGCCCCGCCTGGTGAAACCAGAGCGTTTCGAAGATCAGCGCGGAGCAGCCGGAGAGGAAGAACGCTCCGTAGAGCGCGGCGGTCATGCGGAGGGCGATGGTACCATCCCGGGCCCTAGATCCACCCGGACCGGCGGAACGCGATGTAGAGCCCGACGGAAGAACCGGCCATCACCGCGAGCGACAGGTAGTAGCCATACTGCCAGCCGAGTTCCGGCATGTGCTCGAAGTTCATCCCGTAGATCCCGGCAATCATCGTCGGCACGGCCACGATCGCGGCCCACGCCGTGATGCGCTTCATGTGCTCGTTCTGATCGACCGACATCAGAGCCAGGTGCGCCTCGAGGCCGGTGGTCAGCAGCTCGCGCTGCATGTCGATGGCCTCGTCGAGCCGGAGGACGTGGTCGAAGATGTCCTGGAAGTACGGCCGCGCGTCCTCGCGAATGATGGGCAGATCGAATCGCATCAGGCGCGTGCAGACCTCGATGAGTGGCGAAATGGCGCGGCGCAACTGGAGGGCATCACGCCGGAGTCGATAGGCGCGTGTCGTCGCGTCAGCGCGTCTGGCGCGGCCGAAGATCATCTCCTCGAGCTCCTGTACGTCCTCTTCGAGCTGCTGCACGACCGGCAGGTACTGGTCGACGACGAAGTCCATCAGCGCGTACAGCACGTAGCCGGGTCCTCGGGCGAGGAGGTGC
>JBIKWH010000213.1:0-4371 GCA_044356435.1 Vicinamibacterales bacterium | reverse complement strand
GCCTTGCGGCCGAGGAACTCGTCCTTGATCGCGGCGACGTCCGCCGCCGAGGCGGCCGCGCGCAGGCGGTCGTCGAACAGGGTTCGCAGGGCGGCAACGGAGGCGGCGTCGAGAGTGGCGTCAGGCATAGGCTCAGCACCGGCAGAAAGAAAAAGCCACGGGCACGCCGGGAAGGGCGTGCGGCCGTGGCTTCAAGCGGTGCGCGTGTCGGCTAGGCGGCCGCGGCCTTGGCCTGCGCGGCGACCTTCGCAAACGCGGCAGGTTCGCGTGCGGCGAGCTCAGCCAGCGACTTCCGGTCGAGCGTGACGCCAGCAGTCTTCAGACCACGGATCAAGCCGGAGTACGTCAGGCCGTTCTCGCGCGCGGCGGCATTGATGCGGACGATCCACAAGCTGCGGAAGTCGCGCTTCTTCTGCTTCCGGCCGACGAAGCCGTACTTGCCCGCGGTGTCGACGGCCTCTTTGGCCGCGCGATACAGCTTGCTCTTCGTCTGGTAGAAGCCTTTGGCGCGGTCAAGCAGTTTCTTCCGCTTGGCGCGCCGGACGGTTCCTCGCTTTACTCTCGGCATTGCTCTGGTCCTGTCGTGATGGTGACGGGTTTATTTGTAGGGCAGCATGCGCGCGACGCGGTCGGCATCCGACGGAGAAATCTCCTGGGTGCCGCGCATCTGGCGCTTGCTCTTGGTCGTCGTGCTCGTGAGGATGTGGCGCTTGAACGCGCTCGCCCGCACGAACTTTCCGGTGCCCGTCTTCTTGAAGCGCTTGGCGGCGCCCCGGTGTGTCTTCAGCTTCGGCATGATCCTCGTCCTTGTTCCGCGTGCTTACGGTTCCGCCGGGGCAGGCGTCGGTGACGCCGCATCCCGCTTCGGAGCCGATTTCCGGCCGGCTTTCTGGCTCAGAATCGTGTGCATCTGATTGCCTTCCTGGCGGGGGGCGGATTCCGCAATCGCCACCTCGTCCAGTTCCCCAATCAGCCGTTCCAGGATCCGGCGGCCGATCTCCGGGTGCGCCATTTCGCGTCCCCTGAAAAAGATCGTGGCCTTCACCTTGTCGCCTTCCGCCAGGAACCGTTCAATGTGCTTCTTCTTGAACTGGTAGTCGTGCTCGTCGACCTTCGGGCGGAACTTGATCTCCTTGACCTCGATGACCTTCTGGTTCTTCCGCGCTTCCCGCGTCTTCTTCTGTTCCTGGTACTGATACTTGCCGAAATCCATGATCCGGCACACGGGCGGCATGGCCGTCGGCGAGATCTCGACCAGGTCGAGCCCCTTCGCACGGGCCACGGTCAGCGCCTGCTGTGGCGGCATGATGCCGAGCTGTTCGCCGGTATCGTCGATTACACGGATTTCGCGAACCCGGATGCGTTCATTGGTGCGAACGCGGTCGTCACGGCGGGGCGTACGGTCGAAAGCTATGGGAACCTCCCTGGGCCGAACTAGGCCGACTTCCTGCTGACTTCATCGAGCGCTGACGTCAGAAAGTCGGCCAGCGGCCGTGCTCCCAGATCACCAGCCGATCGGCCCCGCACGGCGACGGTCCGTTCCTCGACCTCTCGGTCCCCGACCACGAGCATGTAGGGAACCTTCTGCAATTGCGCTTCACGGATCTTATAGCCAATCTTCTCGACCCGCTCATCGATCTCCACCCGGAGGCCCGCCCCGGCGAGGGTCTGCTGGACCTCCCGAGCCCACTCGATATGGCGGTCCGCGATGGGCAACACCACCATCTGTACGGGTGAAAGCCACAGCGGCCAGGCGCCGGCGTAGTGTTCGATCAACAGGGCGACAAAACGCTCGAAGCTGCCGAAGATGGCCCGGTGGATGACGACCGGCCGGTGCTCGGCGTTGTCTGCACCGACGTACTTCAGGTCGAAGCGCTCGGGCAGGTTGTAGTCGAGCTGGATGGTGGCGCACTGCCACTTCCGGCCGATGGCATCCACGACGTCGAAGTCGATCTTCGGGCCGTAGAAGGCGCCGTCGCCGGCGTTGATCGTGAACGGTTCGCCGACGGCCGTCAGCGCACGCTGCAGTTCCGCCTCCGCGTGATCCCACTGCGCCACCGTGCCGAGGAACTCGGCGGGGCGTGTGGAGAGCTTCATCGAGGGCGTCAGGCCGAAGTCGCCGTAGACCTGCTGGATCAGGCGGAGCACACGCTCCACCTCGTCGCCGATCTGCGACTCCATGACGAAGCAGTGCGCGTCGTCCTGGCTGAACTGGCGCACGCGCGTCAGACCGGAGAGCGTGCCGGAGGCTTCGTTCCGGTGGAGCGCCGTCTGCTCGTGCAGGCGGATGGGCAGGTCCTTGTAGCTGCGGACCTCGCTGCCGAAGATGAGCATGTGGCCGGGGCAGTTCATCGCCTTGAGGCCCATCTGCTCGTTCTCGGACTCCACGAGAAACATGTTCTCGCGGTAGTGCTCCCAGTGGCCGGAGCGCTCCCAGAGCGACTTGTTGAAGACGATCGGCGCCTTCACCTCGACGTAGCCGGCGGGGAAGAGGATCCCGCGCATGTAGTTCGAGAGCGTGTTCCAGAGCGTGGTGCCCTTGGCCAGCCAGAAGGTCGCGCCGGGTGCCCACGGGTGGAAGAGGAACAGCTTCTGGTCCTTCCCGATCTTCCGGTGGTCGCGCTTCTTCGCTTCCTCGAGGCGGACGAGATGTTCCTTCAGCAGCTTCTCGGAGGCGAACGCCGTGCCGTAGACGCGCGACATCGGCTGGTTCTTCGCGTCGCCTTTCCAGTAGGCGTTCGAGGTCGAGAGCAGCTTGAAGGCTTTCAGCCGGCCGGTCGACGGCACGTGCGGGCCCGTGCAGAAATCCACGAACGTCGCGCGGTCCTTGATGGTGTAGCAGGAGACGACGTCCTGGCCGGCGGTCTTCTCTTCGATGAGCTGCTGCTTGAGCGGCTCGCCGCGGCCACCAAAGAAGTCGCTGGCCTCTCCCCGCGGCCACATCTGCCGCTCGTAGGGGAGGTCCTGGCCCGCGAGCTCGCGCATCTTCGTCTCGATGCGGTCGAGGTCTTCAGGCGAAAACGGCTTCTCGACGACGAAGTCATAGAAGAAGCCTTCGTCGGTGGCCGGACCGATGCCGCACTGGGCACCGGGAAACAGGTGCGTGACGGCGGCGGCCAGCAGGTGCGCCGTGCTGTGCCGGATGAGTTCCTGCGCGTCCGGGTCCCGGTCCGTGATGATCCGGACGGGGGCATCGGCGACGAGCGGCGTCGCGAGGTCGACCATCGTGCCGTCGACGACGCCCGCGAGCGCGGCCTTCGCCAGGCCCGGAGAAATGCCTTCGGCCACACCGAGGACGGTGGTTCCCGAGGGCACGGCACGGGTGGAGCCGTCCGGCAGCGTGATGGTGATCTGACTCACTGGTGTGGCTGGCGACAAATTGGTAGGCGCGGGTGGATTCGAACCACTGACCTCCTCCGTGTCAGGGAGGCGCTCTAACCAGCTGAGCTACGCGCCTATCTGTCGCAAATATCGGGTATTAGCCGAACGGAAAGTATAGCAGACATGCCCCGTCAGGCCCCAGTGGGAGGGGGCCGGCAGCGCTACTTCTGGTTCCGGGATTTCTCGACCGTGGCGGGGATGTCCACCATCAGGTGGGCGTCCTTCTCACCTTCGACGCCGGCGTATTCCATGATCTCGAAGTTCTTCTGCTTCACCCGTTTCAACGTCACCCCTACGGTGAAGGGCCGGGTGTAGACCTGGGGGTCCGTGATGGTGGCGCTGTGGCGGATGGTGTCCTCGTCGACCCAGGCCCACCGCTCGGTCATCCTGACCTGGTCCGAGGCGAAGTCGCCGGCGACCGACAGGCGCACGCGGTCGTTGATGTTCGCGATGTCCACCACCAGCGTCGTGCCTTCCCACCGGCCGCGGGAACTGCCCATCCAGAGCTTCACGCCGTCGTCGATCTGTTTCCGGCCATCGAGGGGGATATGCCGGAACTCGTGCTGCGACTCGTAGAGGATGGTGACGGCGCCCTTCGGCTGGAGGATCTGGAACGCGTTGACGAAGTAGTAGTTGATGCGCGGATTGCCGTCGGGCCAGGCGCGATTGCGCGTGTCGACCTGCGCGTTGTTCGGGCCCATCAGTGAACCCGCCACCTCGTCCCGTCGCGCGCGCGCCCACGGCAGGTAGGGCACCATGCCGTCGGCCGGGTCGCGCACGATGCCGGGGGTCGGGCGCTTGTTGCCCATCACCCCGACCATCGGTTCCAGATTCACACCCGACGAGCCGCCTTCGTTGGCGACAGCCTGGTAGTACCCCTCGATCTGCGGTTGGCCGTCCGGGCGCATCTTCGGCTTCCAGGTGCCGGGCTTCTTCTTCGAGTCCTCAGGCGTCGAGGCGGGCGCCATGATGTCGGAGTTGCCGCCCTGC
>JBIKWH010000212.1:0-4372 GCA_044356435.1 Vicinamibacterales bacterium | reverse complement strand
CTCCTGACGGAAGAGGGCAAGGCCGGCAGCGGTCTGCGCGTCTTCGTCCAGGGCGGCGGCTGCTCAGGGTTCCAGTACGGCCTCATGATCGAGGAAGCCGGCGGGGCTGGCGACCAGGTGTTCGAGTCCAACGGCATCAAGCTGTTCGTGGACCCGGTCAGCGTGAGCTACCTGCAGGGTGCCGAGGTCGACTTCGTCGACACGGTGACCGGCGGCGGCTTCACCATCAAGAACCCGAACGCCACGTCCACCTGCGGCTGCGGCTCGTCCTTCAGCGTCGAAGGCGAAGGCGGCGGCGGTCACGGTCACTCGCACTAGTCACGCGCCGGCCGTGAGGCCGGCCGTTTCCTGCCTGCCGTGACGACGCTCCCTGATGTCCGTGATCTCAAGCCCGCCGGCGGCAAACGGTCCAGCAAGCGGGAGCAGATTCTCAACGTCTTCCTGAATCAGGAAGGCCACCTCAGCGCCGAAGAACTCGTCGCGCGCATCCAGCTCGAAGACAAGCGCGTCAGCCGCGCCACCGTCTACCGGACCCTCCAGTGGATGGTGGACGCGAACATCGCCAGCAAGGTCGACTTCGGCGACGGCCTCGCGCGGTACGAACGCTCCTACCGCCATCCCCGCCACTATCACCTCCTCTGCAACAAGTGTCACCGCTCGTTCGAGTTCATGAGTTCGGACATCGAGCAGTTCGTGGACGAAGTGGCCGCGTCGCGCGGCTTCTCGGCGACGCAGAGCGTCGTGCAGATTCACGGTGAGTGCGAGGACTGCCAGCACGGCCGGCCGGCCGGGTCGGACCACGGCCTGAGCGAGCTCCTGTTCGCGCGCGACGCGCTGCGCATGGCGATCGCGACGGAGCGGAGCGGCCTGCAGTTCTATACGCGGGCCGCGAAGCTGACGAAGGACGCCCGCGGCCGGTCGATCTTCCACAAGCTCGCCGAGGAAGAGCGGCATCACCTCGGCACGCTCGAGGGCCGCTATGCGGAGTTGCTGAAGCGCGACCCGGAGCTCGAAACACGGCCGACCTTCCTGTTCTTCAAGGGCGCGGCGCACGGGTTGTTCGCCGAGGGCGCCGACCGTCTGCTGCAGGGGGTGGACGACCAGCAGGCGCTGCTCGTCGGCATCCGGTGTGAGCGCGGCTCGCACCAGTTCTTCAAGAAGTACGGCGAGCGATTCGAGGACTCCGAGGGCAAGCAGATCTTTCTCGAATTCGCGGCTGAAGAGCGCGAGCACCTCGACCTGCTGATGCGCGAGTACCGCGCGCTGGTCAAGCGGCAGGGCCGGCGTCCAAGGGTCCGGCTTCGCGGGCAGGCGGCGCCGACCCGGCGTGGCCGCCACGCGTGATCGACCTCCACCTCCACACCACCGCGTCCGACGGCCGGCTCGCTCCCGCGGAACTCGTGTCCGCGGTCGCCGCGGCAGGTGGGCGCGTGATGGCCGTGACTGACCACGACACTGTGGCGGCCTGCGCCGAAGTCGCCGAGCTTGCCGCCGCGCGCGGCATGACAACCGTGACCGGGATCGAGATCACGGCCGTCGAGGAGGGGCGCGATGTCCACGTGCTCGCCTACGGCTTTCGCGCGGACGACCCGGCGTTCCTGACCTTTCTGACGGCGCAACTCGCGGCCAGACGTGAGCGCACCGCGCGCATCGGCGCCAGGCTGGCGGAACTGGGCGCGCCGATTGACGTGGACGAGGTGATCGCGTCGGTCCCGACCGGCCGCTCGGTCGGCCGTCCGCATATTGCCCGGGCGCTGGTGGCGGCGGGCCACGTGCGGTCGATCACCGAGGCGTTCGACCGCTGGCTGGGCGGCGGGTGCCCGGCGTTCGTGGCGCGCGACGGGGCCGATGTCCGATCCGTCGTGGAGGTCGTCAGCCGCGCGGGCGGGATTGCTTCGCTGGCCCATCCGGGCAAGGCCGGCGTCGATGCGCGGCTTCGCGCGTTCGTGGACGCGGGCCTGCCGGCCATCGAGGTCTACCATCCGGATCACGCGCCGGCGCTGCGGGACCGGTATCGCCGCTTTGCCGAGTCTCACGAGCTGCTGATGACGGGCGGATCGGACTACCACGGCGAGCCGGAGCAGCACCGGTCACCTGGCTGTGCGCGCGTGCCCGACGGGGTGTGGGCGGCGCTCAGCGCACGGCTGGAACCCCGCGCATAGCCGATGCCTCCGGTGGTCCTGACCCTGCGCGGTGTCGAGAAGCGCTACGGCGCGCTGCGCCCGCTCCGCGTCCGTGAGCTGACGCTGCACGAAGGCGAGTCGGTGGCGATCGTGGGCGTGGATGGCCCGGCGGCGGAAGTGCTCGTCGACCTGATCACGGGTTCCATCGTTCCGGACCAGGGCGAGGTGGAGGTGTTCGGTGCCCCGACGTCGTCCGTGGCGGACGGCCAGGCCTGGCTGGCCCTGCTTGACCGCTTCGGCATGCTCAGCCCGCGTGCGGTGCTGCTGGATGCGATGACCGCCGCGCAGAATCTCGCGCTGCCGTTCTCATTGGCGATCGACCCGATTCCACCCGACGTGATGGCCGACGTGACGCGGCTGGCCGGCGAGGTCGGACTCGACGCGGGGGACCTGCAGACGGCGGCGGCCGCGCTTCCGGCTCTGACCCAGGCACGCATCAGACTGGCCCGGGCGCTCGCGCTCGGCCCGTCGCTGCTGCTGGCCGAGCACCCGAACGCGCTCGTGGCCCCGGAGGCGGTGACCGGTGTGGCGGAGATGCTGACCCGCGTCGTCCGCGGCCGCGCGCTCTCAAGCCTGGTGCTGACGGCGGACGCCCGCTTCGCGGGCTCCGTGGCCACGCGCGTGCTGACGCTGGACCCGGCCACCGGTGCCCTGCGTGAAGCGGGCGGCTGGTCGTCCTGGTTCCGGCGCGGGTAGCCGGTCCTCTGGCGTCCGGCGACGCGGCTACTCGCCCAGCCCCACCAGATAGGCCGCGAACTTCGGACCCTCGCTCAGAATCCAGCGGATCTCCGCGCGTGAGCGCCACCAGCGCGTGGGCTGGCTGTCGTCGAACCGCGTGGGCCTGACGATCAGGCGCACACCGGTGCCCCGAAGCGCCCGTTCGAACGCGTAGCCGGATCGGCGCGTGTGGTAGCCCGACGTCACCAGAATCACCGTCCGCCAGTGGTGCGCGACGACCAGCTCCCGCAGCGTGGCTGCTTCCTGGGCGGTGTTGTCGTGCAGTTTCGGCGGAATCAGAAACGCGGAGGCCGGGATGCCGAGCTGGGTGAGGTAGCGCTGCGTGATCTCTGCGCCGGACTCGACGCGTACGCCGAGCGTTTCGAGGCGTTTTTCGGCGTCATCGAGGTCTTCGCGCGTCAGGACGATCAGCGGCGCGTATCCCTCTTTGTAGAGGAATCCGGCTTCGAGCTGCCGGTCCATGCGGGAACCGGCAAGCACATGGATCGCGTCGGCATGTACGAGCGGATCGCTGCGCCAGAAGAAGGTGCCGAGGCGCACGAAGACCAGCGCCAGCAGGACCAGGACGGCGAATCCGAGAAGGAATCGGAGGAGGCCGCGAGGGCGGGACCGGGAGGGACGCACGAGGTATCCGGCCCTGGAGGCAGGGCCGGATCCAGGGGGTAAGTGCCTAGCCTTCGGTCAGGCGCACATCGCCTGCGCGCGGGCCCTTGGCGGAGTCTTCCACCGAGAACTCGACACGCTGGCCTTCGCGCAGCAGTTCGAATACCGCGCCGCGGACGGCGCTGCGATGAAAGAAGTGCTCAAGTCCACCCTCGTCCCGGATGAAGCCGAAGCCCTTGTCGATGAGCAAACGTGCGATGGTCCCGCTTGGCATAACCCCTGTCCTCCGATGCGTCACGTCCCTGAGGGAGTCCTCAAGGAGCCACGAGCTGCGTGCAAAACGCGAGCGAATGAGGCCGTAGAAACCGCAGCTGTGGCCCGCCCGGTCGAAAACTGGCGCCAGTGTAGGGACTTACGGATCAGGAAGTCAAACCAAACTAGCCCGGGGGATCGGCGGGGGCGGCCGCCGGCGTCCCGGGGGGCGCGGACGAGGCGCGCCCCGTGGCGCTCGGATAGGTGCTCCAGAAATGGCGTCCGCAGGTCGGGCAGACCCAGTACTGCTGCGGGGGCCACGGCTGGCCGGGGGCCGGGTCGACCAGGTCCATCTGCACGCCGCAGCGCTGGCAGCGGATGCGGAGTTCCGTGTCGGCCATGAGGGGACGATTGTAGTCCCCGTGCGACACTGCCCTCGATGGCTCCTCGCGTAATCGGACTCGTGCTCGCCGCTGGTCGGTCCAGCCGCATGGGCCGGGCCAAGGCGCTGTTGCCCGACCGCGACGGCGTGCCGTTCGTCGTGCGCAGCGCGCGCGCACTGATCGACGGCGGCGCGGCGAAGGTGTGCGTGGTCG
>JBIKWH010000010.1:0-15047 GCA_044356435.1 Vicinamibacterales bacterium | reverse complement strand
AACGTCCTGATCCGTCCGCATCCCCAGAACGCCGAGCAGTGGCGGGAGGTCGAGATCGACGATGCCCGCGTGGCCATCTGGCCACGCGGCGGTGCGAATCCGGTCGACACCGACGCCAGGGCCGAGTACTTCGATTCGATGTTCCATGCGGTGGCGGTCGTCGGTATCAACACCAGCGCGCAGATCGAGTCCGGTATCGTGGGACGCCCCGTCTGCGCCATTCAGGCTGAAGACTTTGCCGGCACGCAGGAGGGCACACTGCACTTCCAGCATCTGAAGGAGGTCAACGGTGGCCTGCTGCACCTCGCGCCGACGCTCGAGGCGCATCTCGACCAGCTCTCGCCGATCCTGGCCGACCCGCAGGCCTTCGCGGCGCGCAGCCGTGCGTTCGTCGAGGCGTTCGTCCGGCCGAACGGCATGGCGGCACCGGCCGCCGAGCACTTCGTGAAGGCCATCGAGGCGTTGCCGTCGATTCGTCCCCCGCGTCATCGCCGGTCCGTGCTCGACCGCGTCTTGACGAGGCTGCTCGCACCGGCCGCGCGGGCGGCGGAGCAGGCCGCGGCTCGACGAAAGGCCGCGCGCAAGCGTGACGATCGCGCAGGGGCCACGGCGTGAGGTTTCTCTTCGTCGTCGCCTCAGCCGAATACCTGCGCTACTACGATTCCGTGCTGCGGCTGCTGGCGTCGCGCGGGCACGACGTCTCGATCGCCGTCAATCACGTCAGGGAAGAAAAGCAGGCGACCTTCGCCGACGTCAGCGGTGCCGTGCGCGTACTTGGCGTCGTGCCGGCTCGCGGTGATCGCTGGTACGCACTCGCGCGCGGCCTCCGTGGCACGTTCGACTTCGTCCGCTATCTGCATCCGGATTATCGCGACGCGCCCGCGCTCCGCGATCGAATGAAGCGCAAGGTGCTCCCCCGTCCGCTCCGCTGGATCGACCGCCTGCCGTCGCTGCCACCGGCCCTGCTCTCGGGCGTCTACGCGCTGTTGCGGAGGCTCGAGCGCGCCGTGCCTGTGTCGCCTGCGATCGTCACGTTCCTGCGGCAGCAGAAGCCGGACGTCGTCGTCGTGTCGCCGCTCATCGACGCCGCGTCCGACCAGGTCGACGTCGTTCGCGCCGCCCGTCGCCGCGGCCTTCGCGTCGTCGCCGGCATCGCGAGCTGGGACAACCTGACGAACAAGGGGCTGCTGCGCGTCGAGCCGGACCTCGTGATGGTCTGGAACGAGGCACAGAAGGCCGAGGCGATGCGCTACCACGGCATTCCAGCGAGCCGGATTGCAGTCACGGGTGCGCAGCTCTTCGATCGCTGGTTTGAACGTACACCGAGCACGACCCGCGAACAGTTCTGCGCGACGGTCGGCCTGCCTGCGGACCGGCCGTTCGTGCTCTACACGGCCTCCTCGGTCTTCATCGCACGGTCCGAGTTCGAGCTGCCGTTCGTGCGGAAGTGGATCGAGGCGCTCCGGCGCTCGGACGACCCGCGCGTGCGGGACATCCCGGTGCTTGTCCGTCCGCATCCCTACAACTTTCACGCGTGGGAGCACTCGGACTTGAGCGACCTCGGCCCGGTGCAGGTGTGGCCGCGCGGTGTGTACAGTGCCGTCAGCGAGCAGAGCCGGTCGGGTTTCTTCGATTCGATGTACCACAGCGCCGCGGTCGTCGGCGTCAACACGAGCGCGATGATCGAGTCAGCGATTGTGGGCCGTCCTGTCTTCTCGCTGACGGGTGAGTTCGGGGGGACGCAGGAAGGCACGCTGCACTTTCACCATCTCCTTCCGGAGAACGGTGGCTTCCTGCGCGTGGGCCGGACGCTGGAGGAGCATGTCGCGCAGCTCGCGGGCGTGCTGAAGGATCCGGATGCGGCCAGGGCCGAGACCGGGCGATTCGTGGCGTCATTCATCCGCCCGCACGGCGTGGAGAAACCCTGCACACCGATCGTCGTCGAGACACTCGAGCGCGCCGCTGCCGCGCCCGCCACGCCTGCTGATGCGGACGGCATGCTGGACCGGGGCCTCCGCCTGCTGCTGCGGCCGGTCCTCCACGCAATCGAGCGCTGGCCGGCTCCGAAGTCGAAGAAGGTCTCGCGCAAGGTCGGCAAGCCGCTGACGGCCGACAAGTCGGCTGCGAATGCGAAGCGCGCGAAGGCCGAGAAGTCCGTGCCGGCGCGCGTGGTGACACACGACGCCGCCATCGTCGGGAGCGACGAAGGCCGGCGGGCGTTCGGCGTCTACGCGGGCGTGCGCGACGCCGTTCTCGCCGTGCTCGACGCCGACCGTCGCGCCGGGTCGAACGGTACCGGAACGCCGAGCGCCTACTGGACCGAGGAACTCGGCAACATCGACTACATGACGGATGCGACGCCGATCATCCTTGCGAAGCTCCGGCATCACGCGTTCCACATCACCGGGTTACGGCCGTACGACTACCGCGTCGCCGACGACGAGAAGGCCGGACTGTTCGAGCAGCGGCTCAGGACGCTCGCCGGGATGGGGGGACGCGAACTGGTCGTGCCGGAACATCCGGCGCTCGGCGGCTTCGGCTATCGCATCGACGGCCAGCTCTTCAACCTGGACGGCCTGAAGTACCTCGAAGTGCTGGTCGGCATGAAGCGCGCGGGCGTGCTCGACGCCTTCCGTCAGGTGACGGGCCGTCGCGTGGCGTGGGAGATCGGCGGCGGCTGGGGCGGGTTTGCCTATCAGTTCACGCGTCTGTTCCCTGACACGACCTACGTCATCACGGATCTCCCCGAGTTGTTCCTCTTCTCGGCGACGTATCTGAAGACGGTCATTCCCGGTGCGCGCACACTGATCGTCGGGCCGGAGACTCCGGACGACGTGCTCGCGAACTGGCGTGACCACGACTTCGTGTTCGTGCCGAACACGCGGGCCGCGTCGCTTCCGGGCTTCGAGCCGCACCTGCTGGTCAACATCGCGTCGTTCCAGGAAATGACGGGTGCGCAGGTCGCGACCTACGTCGACCTCGCGGCGCGCGGCCGGTGCCCCTGGCTCTACAGCCTGAACCGCGAGCGCTCGCGCTACAACGACGAACTGGAGTCCGTCAGCGCGCTGCTGTCGGCACACTACGACGTGACGGATGTCTCACCGCTCGACACCGACTACACGCGGGCGATGAAGAAGGCCTCGAAGGCCAAGCACAAGGCGGTCGACACCGATCGTGCGGCCGAGGCGTTGACCTACCGCCACATGACGGGCCGCCTGCGGGGTACGGCGGCGCCGTGAAGATCCTCTTCTTTGCGCGGCACTACACGTATCTCCGGAACTTCGAGTCCGTACTGGCGGGTCTCGCCCGGAACGGCCACCAGATTCATGTCGCGGTCGAGCAAGAGGAAGCGTTCGGCGGGTCGTCGATCGTCGAGCGGCTGGCGGGCGAGTTCCCCGGTCAGATAACGGCCGGTTTGGCGCCAAAGCCGATGAGCCGCGAGTACACGCTCGGTACCCGGCTGCGATTCGGGATCGACTACCTCCGGTATCTGTCGCCACCCTACGAGAAGATGCCGCGCCTCGGTCTGCGCGCCCGCAATCGCGCGCCGGTTGGCGTGCTGTGGCTCACGGAGCGGTGGCCGTTCGGCACGGCCTCAGGGCGGCGGTTTCTCGCTCGCTGGCTTGCGGCGGTCGAGCGGGGGTTGCCGCCGCAGGGCGAGATTCTCGAGTTTCTCGACGCGCAGAAGCCGGACGTCGTCCTCTTCACGCCGCTCATCGGTGTGGTGGCCTCGCCGCAGCCGGACTATCTCCGCGCGGCGATGGCACGGCGCCTGCCGACCGCGCTCTGCGTCTGGAGCTGGGACCACCTGTCCAGCAAGGCGCTGATCCGCACCGTGCCGGACCGCATCCTCGTCTGGAATCCGATCCAGCAACGGGAGGCCACAGCCCTGCACAAGGTGCCGGCCGAGCGTGTGGTGGTCACCGGTGCGCAGTGCTTCGACCAGTGGTTCGACCGCCAGCCATCGCGGTCGCGGACCGAGTTCTGCCAACGCGTCGGACTGCGGGACGACCGGCCCTTCCTCCTCTGGGTCTGTTCGTCGCTCTTCAAGGGCAGCCCCCCAGAGGCCGGTTTCGTGATGCGGTGGATCCGGGAGCTACGTGAGAGCGCGTACCCGGAGCTGCGTGATGCCAACATCCTGGTGCGGCCGCACCCCGCCCGTTTCCCGGAGTGGGAGGGCGTGGACGTCTCGTCCGAGCCCGGCGTGGCACTGTGGGGCAGCAATCCCATCGACGTCGAGTCGCGGTCGGACTACTTCGACTCGCTGCATTACAGCGCCGGCGTCGTGGGCCTGAACACGAGCGCGTTCATTGAAGGCGCCATCGCCGGCCGTCCGGCGTTCACCATCCTGCTGCCTGAGTACTTCGAGAATCAGGAAGGCACGATTCACTTCCACTATCTGTTCGACGGCGAGACGGGCCTGCTGCATGGGGCACGCACGTTCGCGGACCACGCGACCCAGCTCGCCGCGACCCTGCGAGGCGACGTGGACGGCCGCCGCAGCGCGACGTTCGTCAGCACGTTCGTCAGACCCCACGGCGTGAGCTACGCCGCGACACCATTCGTCGTCGGCGCTATCCAGCAGTTGCCGGTGATCGCGCAACGGAGAAAGCCGGCACGGCAGCGGCTGCTCACGCGCCTCGCGGTCCGTGTGTTCCTGGCGCTGGCGATGACCCGCGTCGGATGGCTCCTCAGCTACGACGCGGCCGGAGCGGCCAAGGAACGGCGGAAGCACGCGGAACGCGGCAAGGCCAGGCTGACGCCGACCGTCTGATGCGCATCCTCTTCCTCGTCCGGCACTACACCTACCTGCGGAACTTCGAGTCCGCGGTGCTGGAATTGACCCGGCGCGGGCATGACGTCCACGTCTCCGCGGACAAGTGGGAACTGCTTGGGGGCGAGCAACTCGTGCGCCGCCTGGCCGCGGAGTCGGGTGGCCGCCTGACCTTCGGTTGGACGAAGGGGCGCGACTCGGGCGCGTGGGTCGAGATGGCGCGGCGCCTGCGGCTCGCCCTCGACTATCTCCGCTTCGTCGACCCGCTCTACGACGACACGCCGCACCTGCGGGCGCGTGCGCGCGAGCGGGCGCCCCACATGGTGCTGCGGCTCCAGCGCCTTCCGGGCCTCGGCGGTGTCGCCGGCGCGCGGAGGCTCGAGCGTTGGCTGCGGGTTCTCGAGCGCGCCATTCCCGGGAACGCACCGCTTGAGGACTTCCTCCGCGAGCAACGGCCGGACGCGGTGCTCATCACGCCGCTCATCGAACTGGGCGCCCCGCAGCTCGACCATCTGATCGCCTCGAAGGCGCTGGGCCTGCGCTCGGTGCTCGCCGTCGGGAGCTGGGACCACCTGTCGAGCAAGTCGCGGCTCCGCGAGCTGCCCGAGCTGGTGATGGTCTGGAACCCGGTGCAGCGTGAGGAGGCGCGGCGCTTCCACGGCGTGCCGGACGACCGCATCGTTGTCACCGGCGCGCAGTGCTTCGACAAGTGGTTCGACCGGAAGTCGTCGCGACCCCGCGACGCATTCCTCGACCGGGTCGGCCTCCCCCGCGACAAGCCGTTCCTGCTGTACGTCTGCTCGTCGCTCTTCAGGGGTACGGGTAACGAGGCCCGTTTCGTCGAGCGATGGATCCAGGAAATCCGGTCGAGTGCCGACCCGGCGCTCCGCGACGCGTCGATTCTCGTCCGCCCGCACCCGCAGCGGATGGAGGAGTGGGCGTCCACGGAGCTGACGGGCTTCAGGAATGTGGCGTTCTACGGCGCGCATCCGATTGACGCCGAGTCGCAGGGCGACTACTTCGATTCGATGTACTACGCCGAAGCCGTCATCGGCCTCAATACCAGCGCGTTCATCGAAGCGGGTTGCGTGGACAAGCCGGTCTTCACGATCCTGTTGCCGGAGTTCTCCGGACGGAATCAGGAAGGCACGCTGCATTTCCGGTATCTCCTCGAAGTGAACGGCGGCCTGCTGCATGCGGCGCGCAGCTTCGACGAGCATCGTGAGCAGCTCGGACGCACACTGGCCGGTGAGACGTCCGACAAGAGCCGCCGCTTCGTCGAAGGCTTCGTCCGCCCGTTCGGCCGGGACGACGCCGGCACGCCACGCTTCGCGGACGCCATCGAAGCGCTCGGGGCCAGACCGGCGCCTGCGCCCGTGCTCGTCGATGCCGGAGCCGTATTCCTGTCGCGCATCCTGCTGCTGCCGTGGTTGCTCGCAGCTGGCGCGCAGGTGTGGACGGAACTGGGCCGCAAGCGCCTGCGATCGCTGGTGCAGCGGTCGAAGCGCCGCCTCATCGAGCGCGCATGGGCGCCGGTCCGACGACGGCTGCTCGTGCTGCTCGGCGTGGTACCGCCCCCGCAGCACCAGGGCACGATGCTGCCGAAGGTGGGCAAGGGGGCGGACCCGGCCAAGGTGGGGAAGTTCCCGAACGTCCCCGAAGTGCAGGAGGTCCGGGAGCTCGTGACGGCGATCGGACGCATCCAGCAGCCGATCCTGATCGGGCCGTGGATCTCCGAAACGGGCTTCGAGCTGCTGTACTGGATTCCGTTTCTCAACTGGGCCCGCGCCTACGGCAACATCGACGCCGAGCGCCTGATCGTCACCTCACGCGGCGGCACCGGGTCGTGGTACCGGCACATCACGCACCGCTATGTCGACCTCTTCAACTACTGCACGCCGGACGAGTTCCGCGCGATGAACGAGGCGCGACAGATCGAGCGCGGTGGACGGATGAAGCATCTCGATATGTCGGCGTGGGACCGCGGAATTGAGCAGCGCATCGCGGCGGACCTGAAGCTCGGCAAGACGCACCGGCTGCACCCCTCTCTGATGTACCGGCTCTTCAATGCCTACTGGCGCCAGCTCGCGCCCGTCACGCTGATCGACGCGTTCACGGCTCACGGCCCGCTCCAGCGGCCGGACCGGCCGGATGTCCGTGCCGCGCTACCGGACCGTTACGTCGCCGCGAAGTTCTACGCGAACGGGGCGCTCCCCGACACCGTGGAGAACCGGCGGTTCATCGCAGACACGCTGCGCACGCTGACCGAGACCTCGGACGTGGTGCTGCTCGACACGGGCGTCCGCTTCGACGATCACGCGGATCTGCCGTCGGAGGTGCGCGGGCGCGTGCATCGGATCACGGACCTGATGCGGCCGGAGGACAACCTTGAGGTGCAGTCCGCGGTCATCGCGGGCGCTGACGCGTTCGTGGGCACCTACGGTGGCTTCTCGTATCTGGCGCCGCTCCTGGGCGTGAACACTGTCGCCTTCTATTCCCACCCGACAGGCTTCCGCTTCGACCACCTCGACGTGGCGCGGCGCGTCTTCTCGGCGCTGCAGGTCGGGGCGTTTGTTCCGCTCGACCTCCGGGAACTGCCCGTGACCCGGTTCGCGCTCGGTGCGGGTGAAGTCGTGGCGGCTGCTACCGCGGTGCGAGGCACCACACGGTGAGCGCGCGATGGTTGCCCGCTCCCGTGAGAACCATGGCCGCGGGTGCGTGGCGCGAGTGGACGGGACGCGCCGTGCTCCAGGAGCTGACGCGCATGGCGCGGAGCGGGCGTCCGGTCGTCGTCGGCCCCTGGCTCGGGGAAGTCGGCTTCGAGCTGCTCTACTGGCGGCCCTTTCTCGAATGGGCCGTTGATGCCTGCGGCTTCGATCGCTCCCGTCTGCTGGTCGTCTCGCGCGGTGGCACGGCGGCCTGGTACCGCCGCGTCTCGTCGCGGTACCGCGACGCGTTCGACGTGCTGGCGCCCGAAGAACTGGCGCGGATGGGACAGGAGCGCATCGCCGCGTTCGGCGAGCAGAAGCAGGTGCGGCCGACGGCGACCGAATCGGCGCTCGTGGCGAGCGTCGCCGCAGCCGAGGGCTTCGACCGGCCCCAGGTCCTGCATCCCGGCCTAATGTTCCGCCTGTTCAATCCGTTCTGGTGGAAGCACGCCGACGAGTCGTGGATCCGCGCGCACGCACGCTTCGAACCGCTTCCGCCGGCGACGGCTCCCGCGGTCGAGCTGCCGGAGCGCTTCACGGCCGTGAAGTTCTACTTCAACGAGGCGTTCCCGGCGACCGCGGGGAATCGCGCCGCGGCCGCGCGGATCGTGCGCGAGCTGGCCGAGCGTGGCCCGGTTGTCTCGCTCGCCACCGGCCTGCGCGTCGACGACCACGCGGCGTGGGACGAGGAAGCGCAGGCGGCACAGCGCGGTGTGCCCGCACCGGTGCCGTCGACCAATCTCGCGCAGCAGGACGCCATCGTGGCGCGGGCAGACGCGTGGGTCGGCACCTACGGCGGTTTTGCCTACCTGGCGCCAAGCCGGGGTGTGCCGGCGCGCGCCGTCTACTCGAACCCGTCGGGCTTCTCGAAGACCCATCTGGCCCTGGCGCAGTCCGTGTTCAGCGGGTTCGGCCATGACCTCCTCACCGTGTCGCCGGCCGATCCTGGAACCTCGGCGCCTGTGACGGTGGCGGTGGCCTCATGAACGTGCCGCTCGTCGCACGGAATCTGACCCGCAAGGCGCTGTTCCAGGCGTGGAGCCTGCGACGCCCGTTCGTGCGCTGGCAGTCGCGTCGCCAGCGTGTGCAGGAGAAGTGGGCGGCGGTCCGGACCGAGCTCGACCTCGAGCAGGAGATCGAGCGGCTCACCGATTCCGGCGCTCCGATTCTGGTTGGGCCGTGGCTCTCGGAAGTCGGCTACGAGGCGCTCTACTGGGTACCGTTCGTCCGCTGGTTCAAGCAGACGTACCGCATCAAGGCTGACCAGTTGCTGGTCGTCTCACGCGGTGGCGCCGGGGCCTGGTACGCCGACGTCACGCCGAACCGGTTCGAGGTGTTCGACCACGTGACGCCGGACGCGTTCGCCGCGTACCACGCGTCGAGGACCGGCGGCGCGGGTGGCAGCATCAAGCAGCTCGACATGCCGCCCTTCGAGCGCGATCTGATCGACCGTGCGCGCGCCCACTGGGGTGCGCCACGTGTGGAGGTGCTGCACCCCTCCCTCATGTATCGACTCTTCCAGCAGTTCTGGGCCGGCCATCGCGCGCTGAGTTTTCTCGACGAGCACACCAGTTACCGGCTGGTGACACCGCCGGGTGCGGCCGACGTACCGCTGCCTGGTCTCCCCGAAGGCTACGTGGCCGTGAAGCTGTATGGTGCGCAGTCGCTCCAGGACACGCCTGACACCAGACGCGTGCTCCGGCAGCTGATCGACGCGCTCGCCGAGCGGCATCCGCTCGTCATGCTGGACACGGGCCTTCAGCTCGACGACCACGGCGAGTTCGCCTTTCCACGCACGGACCGGATCATCAGCGCCCGCGAGTGGATGACACCGCGAAACAATCTCGCCGTGCAGTCGCGGATCATCGCGAACGCGAAGGCGTTTGTCGGCACGTGCGGCAGCATCAGTTGGCTGGCACCGATGCTCGGCACCGACACGACCGCCGTGATGACCGACGTCAAGTTCCTCAACGTGCATCTCCACGTGGCACGCCGCGTGTACCGTGTGCTGGGCGCCGCGCGCTTCACGCCGTTCGACCTCGGCGCACTTGCGCCGCTGGGCCTGGAGCTCTCGGCCGGAAAAGTCACGCCGTGAAGATCCTCTTCATCTCGCGGCACAGCGGCTATCTACGGAACTTCGACGGCGTCATCACGGCGCTGGCGTCCCGCGGACACCACGTGCGCCTGGCCCTTGAGAAGCAGGATCATCCGTCAGGGAGTCCCGAGCTGATGGCGGCCCTGCTGGCCGCCTCGCCGAATGTCTCGGTGACGACGGCTCCCGTCCGCGCGAGAGGAGAGCAGGCCGAGCGCGTGCGCCGCCTCCGGCTGGCGATCGACTACCTGCGGTTCAGGGAACCCGCGTACGAGAAGACGCCCCATCTGCGTGCGCGCGCGGAAGCGCGGGCGCCCGAGGCCGTCGTCCGCTGGCTCGAACACCCCCTCGGGAAGCGCCGCCAGGGCCGCCGGGCCCTCGGCGCGTGTCTCCGGTGGCTCGAACAGGCAGTTCCGGTCAGCCAGCCGATCGCGGACTGGTTGCGCCAAGAGGCTCCCGACGCGGTGCTCGTGACGCCGCTCATCGAGCTCGGATCCCCGCAGTTCGACTATCTGCAGGCGGCCCGATCGCTCGGGCTTCGGACGGCGCTGCCGGTGACGAGCTGGGACCATCTGTCCAGCAAGGCGCTGATCCGCATGGAGCCTGATCTCGTCCTGGTGTGGAACGGGATTCAGAAGCGCGAGGCCGTGACGTTCCACGGCCTGCCCTCCACGCGCGTGGCGGTCACGGGGGCACAGGCCTACGACCACTGGTTCACGTGGACACCGCGCAGGACGCGGGAGCAGTTCCTCGCCGAGCGCGGACTCCCGGCGGGCAAGCCCTACCTCCTCTACGTCTGCTCGTCGCTCTTCAGAGACACCGTCGACGAGACGGTCTTCGTCGAGAAGTGGATCCGCGCGATTCGCGATTCGGAGGATCCGGCCGTCCGCGACGCGGGCATCCTCATCCGGCCGCACCCCTCACGGATGGACGAGTGGCGCGGTTTCAACTTCGCGCAGTACCGCGACGTCGTGTTCTGGGGAAGCCTCCCCATCGACGAGAAGAGCCGCGGAGACTATTTCGACTCGCTGCACCACAGCGCGGCCGTGGTCGGCCTGAACACGAGCGCGTTCCTGGAAGCCGGAATCGTCGGTCGGCCGGTCCACACCATCGTGCTGCCGAAGTACTCGCGGGCGAATCAGGAAGGCACGATTCACTTCCGCTACCTCACGGATGTGAACGGTGGCCTGCTGCATGTGGCGCGGTCCTTCGAGGAGCACGTCGCGCAGTTGTCGGGTCCGCTCACGACCCGCGTGGAGCACGATGAGCAGAGCCGACGGTTCACCGAGGGCTTCATCCGGCCGAAGGGCCTCGACGTGCCCGCGACGCCGCTGTTCGTCGATGCGATCGAGAAGCTCCTGTCGAAGCCGGCACGCCCGTCGTTTGGGCCGCGGGCGGCCAGCGTGGCCCGCGTGATCCTGCCGCGGATCCTGGAGCGGCTGGGCCAGACGAGCGAGCGTGCTGTGGCCGAGCCCCCGCCTGCGCGCGACGGAGATGAGCCACGCGGGGCCCGCAAGCGCCAGGCGTCGGCCCGCGCCCGGGTCGAGGCCATCGGCGGCGTCGCTCCGCTCGCACCGCGCGTCGGCAAGGTGCGCGAACAGAAAGTGCTGGCCGGCAGCGAGACGCCGGAGGCCCAGGCGGTCCGGGAGCAGGTGCTCCAGATGGCCGCGGACGGCCGCCCGATCGTGGCCGGGCCGTGGCTGTCCGAGGCCGGGTTCGAGCTGCTGTACTGGGTGCCGTTTGTCAGGTGGGTCGCGCGTTACGCGAAGCTCGATCCCGCGCGCCTGTACGTCGTGTCCCGCGGGGGCACCCGCGCGTGGTACGGCGGCGTCGCGGCACACTATGACGACGTCTTCCGCTACTTCACACCCGACGAGTTCCGGGCGAGGAACGACGCGCGGATCTCCGAGCAGAAGGGCGTCCTCAAGCACGTCCAGCTCGCCGGATTTGATCGCGCGATCGTCGAGCAGGTCGCCTCGGCGCACGCGCTCACCGACTATCACGTGCTGCATCCGTCGCTGATGTACGGCCTCTTCCAGCTGTTCTGGAAGCAGCACCAGCCGGTCACGCTGGTAGAGCTGTTCACGCAGTTCGGCCTGATTCCCGAGTCGGAGGATGAAGCGGCGATCCGCCGGCAGCTCCCCGATCGGTACGTCGTCGCGAAGTTCTACGGCAGTGCGGGCCTGCCACCCACCGAGGAGAACCGACGCTTCGTCGATGCGCTGCTCGCCGACCTCTCGACCGGCACCGACATCGTGCTGCTCAATCCCGGCGTGCGGTACGACGACCACGCCGACTTTCACGTACCCACGGGCGGGCGCGTGCACGGGATCGATCACCTGCTGGAGCCGGCCAGCAATCTGGCGACACAGACGGCGATCATTCGCGGAGCCGAGGCGTACATCGGCAGCTACGGCGGCTTCTCGTATCTGGCGCCGCTGGTCGGCACCGACACGGTGACGTTCTATTCCGATCCGGGCGGCTTCCGCTGGGACCATCTCGAGGTCGCCAAGCGGGTCTTCGCCGGCATCGGCGGCGGCGGCTTCTCGGAGCTGGACGTGCGGCATCTCCGCGGACTCCAGGTGTCGTTCGGTTCCGGCTCCACGGCGTTGTCGCCGCGCACCCGATGAGCATCGCCGCGCCCGCACGCGCGATCGACTGGCGCGGATGGGCGTCGCGTGCGCCTGTCGTGCTGCTGGCGCTGCTTGCCGGCATCCTCATGGTGGCCCGCGTGCCGGCCGGCGCCGTCAACGTCCGCTGGGCCGCCGGCGTGCCGGCCGTCGAGCGCGCGCAGCTAGAACGCGAGTTCCTGCTGTCCCGGCCCGATCGCCGGACGGACACCACCTGGGCGTATACGCTCCTCGACGTGTCTCGGAGCAACGTGCGTCGCCTCGTGCAGCACGGGCGCGTCGACGACACGCATGGCATCGACCGGGGCACGTTCGCGGTGCTCACGTCGAGCGACGTCATGACCGTTCGCGGCCGATGGCTGGTCTGGGCGGATGTCAGCGGCTTGCTCGCCGGTGCTCTTGGTCTGTGTGCCCTGCTGGCCGCCTGGACCGTCGCGCGTACCGGCCTTCGACTGCCGCCCGGTTCGGCATCGGGACAGTGGGCGCGCCGGCTCCTGGCGCTGGCGCTGTTTGTTACATTCGCGGCGGCGGGATACCTCACCTCCAGCCGGACGCTGACGGCCGACGACAGCTTCTCGGTGTGGGTGGCCCAGGCGGTCCTGAGAGGGGACCGCGTCTACCGGGATGTGTTCGACGCCGGGGCGCCGCTGCTCTGGTGGCTCTCGCTGGCGGGACAGTGGGTGTCGGGCGGACGCGTGATCGGTGAGGTCGGACTGGCCGTGTTGCTGGGAGCGACCGGCTGCCTGCTGTCCTCCGTGCTTGCGTGGCAGGCATCGCGGTCGGTCGTCCTCGCGGCGTGGGCGGGAGGACTGGCGTGCGCGGCGTTCTGCGCGAGCCAGTTGTACAGCTATCCGAAGGTCGCGATCTATCCGGTCGCGCTGGCCGTGCTCTGGTGGTTCGTCAGCCGGCCGACCCGGCTGCGCGCGGTGGCGCTGGGGCTGACAGTGGCCGCCGCCGCGCTGGCCCGCCACGACCATGGCCTGTACGTCGGCCTGGCCGCGGCCTCGGCCGTCGTCGTGGCGACGGGGAGCACGCCGTTCCGGCAACGGCTGGCTGTCGTGGCGATCGCCGCTCTGGCGCCGCTGCTGCCCTGGCTGGCGGTGGTCGCCAGCCGCGAGGGGCTCGTGAGCTACTTCACCTCGCGTGTCGAACTCGCGGGATACCTGGGAATCGAAGGCGCCCGGTCGTGGCCGGCGCTGCGCCTCGCCTGGCCGCTGGTCGGCGCGGATGACGCCTGGCCGGCGCGGGTGGAGGTGCAGTGGCAGGTCGGCGTCCCGGATGACGTGCGCCGGACGACCGAGGAGGCACTCCGCCTACGGCCCGTGGGTTCCTCGACCGAGCGCTACCTGCTGCACGACACGTCCGCGCAGGCCGTGGACGCCCTGGTCCGCCACCCGGGCGTGGTGGCGGTCCGCGGCGTCGACGCGCTGGCCGGGCGTCCGTCCGGACCGATCGGCCTGGTGACCGCCGTGCGCAACTGGCTGGCGGCGCGTTCGCTGGCGCCGCTGCCGCGAGTGCTTGGCCACGCGAATGCATCGCTGCTCCTCTACAGCATCGTGGTGCTCCTCCCAATCGTCGCGCTGCTCCTGGCGGTGCCCGCCTGGATGAACGGGCCGGGGCCTGACATGCCGGGACTTCTGGGCCAGGCCCGCTATGCGGTACCAGCCGCGGTGCTGCTGGCCGGCGCTCACTTCGGACTGGTGCGTCAGCCGGGCCAGGTGCTCGAGACGCTGCCCCTCGATCTCGTGCTTCTGGCGGGCGTGTCGAGGCAGTGCTGGAGCGCCGGCGTGCACCGCGTCGCCCGGCCCGTCATGAAGGCCGCCGTCGCGATCGTCGTGGCGATGGTCGCCCTGCTCGGTGCGGATGTGGTGCGCGCCAGCGACCTGCTGGCAGGGAGCGAGGTGCTCGGCGGGGGCGCCGCTGTGCGGGTGCACGCCGCGCGGTTGTGGGCGGCCCACACCGCGGCACGCCCCATCGACGTGTTCGCGCCCGAAGGACGCGAGAGCGACCGGACGGTCGTGCGCTATCTGCAGGCGTGCACGAGACCGGCCGACCGTATCTGGGAACCCACCGGCAACTTCGCGACGCCCTACTACGCCGACCGCGGCGTCGTCGAGCACCTCTTCTGGTACGCCGGCTTCCGGTCCAGCGACGCCGAGCAGCAGCAGACGCTGCGCTGGCTGGAGACCCAACGGGTGCCGCTCGTCATCATTCGGCAGATCGGCCAGGCGAAGGATGTCTTCGCCGGGCATCCGCTCATCCGCGCCTACGTCCGGGACCGGTATGTGGACGTGACGTCGTCACGCGCCCGCAGTCACGTCTTCACGGAAGGACGTCCCCTGACCATCCTCGCGCGTCGCGACCTCGTGCCGTCAGGACGGTACGCGATGCTCGACCTTCCGTGCTTCGCCGGCTGATTCGATGCTCAACACCCTCCTGGCGGCCCGGAATCTGACCCTGAAGCAGGCGCGTCGCGCGCAGACCAACGCCCGCCGGCAGTGGAAGGGCGCCATGGACGCCGTCGCGGACACGATGCCGCGGCTCCGTCTGGTCTGGCACCTGCTGCTGAAGCAGGCGCGTCGTGCGCAGAATCGGGCCCGCTACACGAGGAAGATCGTCATCTCGGGCGTCAAGGACGCGATGCACGCCGTCGGGCACGTGCGGGAGTCCGCGTCGAACCGGACCGTGAACGCCGGCAAGGACGTCTATCGTGCCGTGCGCCGACCGATCCTCGCGCGCCGCGACCGGAGGACAAAGCTCCGGGAGCAGGACGGGTGGAACCGGACGGAGTGGGCGGTCGAACGCGAACTCGCCACGCTGCTGGCCGGCGACCATCCCGTCAT
>JBIKWH010000211.1:0-4398 GCA_044356435.1 Vicinamibacterales bacterium | reverse complement strand
CTCATTCGTCCGGGACGTCCGATTCGTGATGTAGAGGCCGGACGCTGAGACGCGGTCGGTGAACCGGTGGTCGATCTTGCCGCTGGTCATCCAGGCCCAGCCCGTCTGGTCGGCGGTGCCCTCGAAGTTCGCCGCGCCGTTGCTCACATCGCGCGTCGGCAGCGGGTAGTAGTTCAGGATGTTGCGCGCCACCTGATTGAGGCGGCCCGCTGGAATCACGTTGCCCGGGAAGGCGTCGCGCACGAGCAGGCCCGTGGCCGGGTCGGTCCGGGTCGTGAGGGGGTCGTAGATCACCACCTGCTGCCCGCTGGCGTTCACGCTCTGCGAGAAGTCTCCGGTCCGTTCGCGGGCCGTCGGCACGCGCAGCGTGCTGTTGCGGGAGTCGAGCGAGCGGTAGCCTTCGGCGGACGCCCAGAAGAACGTGCGGTTCTTCCGGATGGGGCCGCCGACGCCCCCGCCGTGGTTGTAGAAGTAGCTGCCGGCTTTGGGTCGCCCGGCGGCTTCGTTGAAGAAGTTGTTGGCGACGACTGCATTCGGGCGGACCTGTGTGAAGCCGCTGCCCTGAAGGCGGTTTGTGCCGGACTTGAAGGTCACGTTGTAGGTACCGCCTCCCGTCCGTCCGGTTTCGGCATCGTAGGTGTGGAGCTGGACGTTGACGCTGTCCACGGCTTCGAACGACGGGTTGACCGAGGGTCGGTTGACCAGGTCGGTGTGCGACACGCCGTCGATCAGGTAGTTGTTGGCGCGGCGCGCGCCGCCGCCGAGCGAGACCAGCGACGGATGGTTCAGGTCCTGCAGTCGCGTGAACACCTGATTGCCGGACGACACCACCGTCGGCACGATGTTCGACATCATGTACATGTTCCGGGCGACCGACGGCAGCGTGTTCAGCTCTTCGGCCTCGAGGTGCGTCGAGACCGATGCGTTCGACGTCTGCAGCATCGGCACCTCCGCGCTGACAGTGATCGTCTCCGACAGGTTGCCGAGTTCGAGGACGACGTCGAGTGTCAGGAACTGCTGCGTTCTGATCTGGATGCCCTTCCGCTCGAAGGTCTTGAAGCCCTCCAGGGTCGCGCGAATCGCGTAGGTGCCAGGCTGCAGCGCGGGGAAGTCGTACTCGCCGCGTTCGTTCGAGACCGTGTCGCGGCCCGCGCCGGTGGATTCGTTCTCCAGGTGGACGGTGACGCCGGGCACAACGCCACCGGACTCGCGGACCGCGCCGCGGATGCCTCCTGTGGCGGACTGGGCGATGGCGTGCGTCGTGCCGACGGCGAGCAGGGCCGCGGCGAGAATGATTCGGACGGGGAATCCCATGGCAGTGAGGGTACCGCCGTGCCGACCGCACGCTATGTAAGCGTGTTGTAAATGCTCAGGAATCCGTGCGGTCTGGTGCCGCGGCGGGCAGCCGGAGGGTGAACGTGGACCCGCGTCCGGGCTGGCTGATCACGGTGATTCTGCCGCTCATCATCTCGGCCATGCTCCGGGCCAGCGCCAGGCCCAGACCGGTGCCGTGGATCTGCGCGGCGATGGCGGCCGGTCCCCGGTAGAACGGCTCGAAGATCCGCTCCCGGTCGGCTGCCGGGATGCCGAGGCCCCGGTCGGCCACGTCGACACAGACATCCACTGTGCCAGACGATGTCCGCTCGGCATACGCCCGCACGCCGATCCAACGCTCCGTGCCGGCGTATTTCACGGCGTTGGTCAGCAGATTCTCGATGCACTGGGCCAGTGCCGTCGGGTCGCCCATGACGGCCGGCAGGTCGGGTTGGACGTCGCGTTCCACGGTGAAGGCGGCGCCACCGGTGAGCTCCGCGATGGTCGAGAGCGTGGCATCGATGGCCTCGGAGACGGCGAGCCGCTGCAGCGCCGGACGCGGCGCCCCGCTGGTGCGGCTGGCGAAAAGCAGGATGCGTTCCACCAGCGTGCCGAGCTGACGGCTCTGCTGCCCGATGACCTGCCCATATTCGGCGAGACGGGAGGGTTCGCGCACGACACCCCTGGCGATGTTGTCGGCCGCCGAGCCGATCACCGTGATCGGGGTACGGAGCTCGTGCGAGACCGCGGTGACGAAACTCATCTGGAGCTGGGCCAGCCGCTGGGCCCGCGCGCTGGCGACGACGAGCAGCGTGATCGACGTGACGAGCAGGGCGAGGGCGCCGAGCGTTGTCAGCAGGTCCCGACGCTGCGCGTTGGCGAGGAACGCGCCGAGCGCGCCGCCGCGCCGGTGCCGTACGACGAGGCGCCAGTCGTGGGCCTCGGGCGTGCCGGTGGGCAGCGGGAACCACGTCACGGTGGCCGACGGGGCGCCCATCTTGAGCGGTACCGCGAGGAACACCTCGTACGGACCACCCGACCGCGGACTGGACCGGCGGCCGAAGACGTTCAGAATCCCGTCGGCGTCGGCGGCCGGCGCCTGGCCGAAGTCGGCGCTTGATGCGTACAGCGCCCGGCCCGGGCCGGCGAAGAGCGCCACGTCATAGTCGAGGCCGTCCGTGCCGGAGAAGTAGCGCAGCGCCAGCTCGGGAAGGAGCGTCCGGGCGAGTGCGGTGCGGTCAATCACAAGGACGATCCACCGTGGTGCCGGATCCGTGGACACGCGTCGTGTGAGCGCCGGCACGTCCGGATGGAAGTGCCAGGCTCCCGCCGACCCACCGTCCACGGCGCTCAGGTCGAGGGGTGGCAGGGGTGCCGGCCGCCCGGCTGCGTCGCCATCGGCGGTGATCGTCGCAGCGGGCACGCCGGGCAGTGGCCCTGTGTGCATGAGTACCTGCCGGACCAGGGCCGGGTCGCGCGTCGTGGCGCGCCAGGCCGCCATCGCGCGACCGACACGCTCGGGCGTCGGCTCGGCCGAAAACTGGACCTCCAGCGTGCCCGTCAGGCTCGTGAGACTGCGCTCGAAGTCGACGTGCCAGTTGATGAGCGACATCTGCAGCGTGTCCGCCAGGCGAAGCCCCGTCGCCTCGGTGACCTCGCGGCTGGAGCGGTACTGCAGCACGGTGAAGACGATCAGCGCGGCGGTGGTCGCGACGACCGCGGCCGTGAGCAGGCGACCCTGCGCCAGCCTTCTCATGCGCCCTGCGGCCGGAACTTGTAGCCGAGACCCTGGACGGTGAGGAAGTAGCGCGGCTGCCGGGGCTCCGGTTCGAGCTTCTGCCGGAGACCGGCCACGTGCACGTCCACGGTGCGCGTGAACATCTTGCCGCTGTAGCCCCAGACGTCGGTCAGCAGCCGTTCGCGCGAGAGCGTCGTGCCCGGATGCTCGACGAAATACCTGAGGAGCTGGAATTCGCGTGCGGAGAGCGCCAGCGGGCGGCCGTCACGCAGCACCTCCGTACCGCGGAGGTCGACGCGGTTCGGTCCGAACTCGACCACGTCCACCGACGCCGTGGCCCTGGCCGGTACGCGGCGGAGCAGCGCCTCGACGCGCGCGACGAGCTCCTGCATCTCGAAGGGCTTGGTCACGTAGTCGTCGGCGCCGATCTTCAACCCGGCGACCTTGTCCGCGGTCCGCCCCCTGGCGGTCAGCATCAGCACCGGCGTGATGAGCCCGGCTGCGCGAATCTCCTCGCAGACGCTGAGGCCGTCCCGTCCCGGGAGCATCAGGTCGAGGATCACGAGGTCGAAGGGCAGTTGCGTGGCCTTGTCGAGACCCTCGTCCCCGGTGGCCGCGCAATCGACGTCGTACCCTTCGCTCCGGAGGCGGTCACCGAGGGTCAGGCGCAGGGCGGGCTCGTCTTCGACGAGCAGGATGTTGTCAGGCATCGAGGGGGTATCCGGCGGATTATAGCGACCGGCCTTCACGCGGCTTGACGGCCGGGATCCCGGCCGGTAGACTGGCCGCATCCATGTCCGGTCAGGTCGTCCCGCGCACGCTCCCGTCCCTCGGCTCCGCCGCTCGGGGCGTCGTGTGCATGGCCGCCGGCATTATTGCCATCAGCATTATTGGCATTCCGGGCATTAGCAGCCCGGAAATACGGTGGATGACGCGGGCGTAAGACACGCCAGGCAAGGCAGATTCGAGGCCATCATCCACCAGGGTGATGGCCTTTTTTATTAGTACGGTCGATACAGTCCGATACAGGCAACCTCGGGATACGGGAAGAGAGAGCAGAGTCATGAAGCGAACAGGAGCACAGGCCATCTGGGCGTCACTCGAGAAGGCGGGCGTGACGACCGTGTTCGGTTATCCGGGCGGGGCCATCCTCCCGACCTACGACGCGCTTCCCGAGTACCCCTCGATCCGGCACATTCTCGTTCGCCATGAGCAGGGCGCGACGCACATGGCCGACGGTTACGCCCGGGCGGGTGGCGGCGTCGGCGTCGCGATTGCCACCTCGGGCCCCGGCGCCACCAACATGGTGACGGGCATGGCGACGGCGATGATGGACTCCTCGCCGA
>JBIKWH010000209.1:0-4407 GCA_044356435.1 Vicinamibacterales bacterium | reverse complement strand
CGGCGGGCGCGGAGACGCCAGCGGCCGGCGCAACGGATACGGCATGTGAGTACTCGAGTGCGCGGCCCGCGTCCGTGTAGTGCATGCGCTCCGCCCGGCCAATCAGCGCGCCGCTCTCAAGTGCCAGCGTGGCGCGCGTTGCCCCCGTGGCGTCGAGGTCGCCCGAGTCGCGGTCCACGACGAGCCGCTGGCTGCGGATCGTCGTCTCGCCCTGCCAGAGCTGCACGTTGCCCGTGTAGGCCGCCTGGCCACCCTCCCCGCCACCGTAGGTGAAGCGGTCGGCGTTCACCCGCGCGGCCTGTGAGCGGTCCAGCACCCCTGCGCTGTCGCCGCCCTTCTCCGCCCGCAGTTCCGTCTCCACGTGGCCGGTCGCCGTCATCTCGTGGGAGCTGAGCGTCAGCGCGACCCGGTCGCCCGCGACCCGCACGCGCGGGTCCTCGACCCTCGGCGCGCCCTGGGGCCCGCGGCCGTCGAGCAGGAGCGTGCCCGCGACGGGGTCGTAGTCGGCGTCGCCCGCCGCGGCGGTGAGGTCCTGCTCGTCGAAGGTGACCCCGCCCGCGAACCGCGCGCGCTCGACGGCGTCGTCCTTCAGCTCAAGCGCGAGAGAGGCCGACTTCGCCGTGCGCACGGCACTGTTCCGTGGGGCGCCGTCTTTGCCAGCGCCGTTCCTGCCGGCGCCGTTCCTGCCAGCGCTGTCCCTGCCTGATGGCGTCTCCGCAAAGGTGACACCGCCGGTGAAGGCGGCCGACCGCAGGCCCTGTCCGGGCGGGCCGGATGCGGCCACCTGCCTCGCCGTCACGGTCCGCCGGGGGGCCTCACCGGCGGCCGGAAGCTCGAGCCGGACGCTGCCCTGTCCGGAGAGCCCGGTCACGGAGGTACCGTCGGCCAGCGTGAAGGCCAGCCGGTCACCGAAGAACTGCCGGCCGGGACCGGCGCCTGCCGTCCCCGCGAGCGCCACCGCTGCCTTGCCGGCCAGCGCCACCCGTTCCATGACCGACCCGTCCTCGTTGTAGATGAGGTCGATGCTCTCCGCCGACATCGAATCGAATGCCGTGGAGCCGCCGGCTACCCTGGCCGTGCCCCGGAGTTCGAGGGCCGTGACCTGCTCATTGCTCTCCGTCAGCCGTGCCAGCAGCCGGTCAGCGTCGAGGTTCTGCTCGCCGCGGATGGCGTGCGCCTGGCCGTCAATCGCCAGCGTGTGCACGACGCGATCGAGCGTCGCTGAGCCGCCCGCGACGTCGGTCGTGATGGCGCCGGCTTCGTCGCGGAAGATCACGTGCGCCTCGGAGGCGATGGTCAGAATATCGGCGGCCTTGTCGTACTCCATGCCGACGCCGGTCCCCTCCATCCGGCCCCGGTGGAACGAGAACGCGCCCGGCGCGTGGACGATGCCATCGGCCTCGGCGTAGTGCGCCTCGCCCGTCTGGATCTCGAAGCCGTCACTGGCCTTCAGATGGACATCGCCGGTCAGGTCGAGCGAACTGTTCTGCTCGCCGGCGCGGGCTTCCCTGCCCGACATCACGAAGTCGCGGCCGCTGCGGTTCTTGACCGTGATCGTGACGTCGCGCGAGAGCGACGTGCCGTCAGTGTAGAGAAACTGATGGGCGGCGCGGACCTGGTAGTCCTCCTTGACGCCGCGGATCTCGGTCGTGGTGGAGCCGGTGGTCTCGACGCTCGCCTTCGGGTCGAGCCGCGGTGGCGCCGGCTGGGCGACACGGGCCGGACGGGATCGGACGTTCGTCACGATCACCGCCACCACGGCCGCGCCCGCCAGGGCCGCGGCCACGCGGGCCAGCGTGTGCCATCTCATGAGACCGTGGTTGAGGATACCAGCCTGGGCGCGCCGAGTTCCGCGATCGGCAGGCCCGGCGCCCGGAAGTCCTCGACGGTGAGCTGGACGTACCGCTCGCCGTTCCAGGTGTCCTCGCCCACGGCGTACGCGATATCGAGGGCGGCCTTGTTCGCGGTGACCGTCTCCTGCCGCTCGGCGGCCCGCCAGGCCATCCCGCGCAGCACCCGGCCGTCCTGCCGGAACGCCATCTTCAGGTGGCGTTCCTTGACGACGCGGGGGCCGTCCGCGACCGTGACCGCCGACGAGTAGAACAGCGGGCGCGGGTTGCCGGGGCCGAACGGCGCCAGCGACTCGAGCTCGGCGAGGAGCGCTGGCGTAATCGCGCTCAGCGCCAGCTCGGCGTCAACCGTCAGTCTCGGCCGCAGATCGTCCGGCTCCAGGCTCGCATCGGCGAACACGTTCACACGGCGCCGAAGCTCGGCCACGTGCCCCGCTTCCATCGTCAATCCGGCCGCCTGGCGGTGACCGCCGAAGCGCGTCATCAGGTCCGCGCACGACTCGAGCGCGCCGAGCACGTCGAAGCCGGGGATGCTCCGGCAGGAGCCGTGGGCGACGCCGTCCTCGGTGGAGATGACGATCGCCGGGCGGTGGAACGCGTCGACGAGCTTCGACGCCACGATCCCGATGACGCCGCGGTGCCAGCCCTCCCCCGCCACCACGAGCACCGTCCGGGCACCGATGGCCGGGTCCTTCTCGACCAGGGTCTTCGCCAGCTGGACGATCGTGGCCTCCTCTTCGCGTCGGCGAAGGTTCTCGGCGTTGAGCTGTTCGGCCAGCTCGCGCGCCTCCCCCGCCAGCGCCTCGTCGCTGGCCAGCAGGAGCCGCGCGGCGATGTCAGGCGTGCTCATACGACCGGCAGCGTTGATGCGCGGCGCGATGACGAAGCCGACGTGGTAGCCGTCGATGGCCTTGCCGGTGAGTCCGGACGCCTCCAGGAGCGCCCGCAGACCCACCTTATGTGGCCCCTTCGACAGGAGCGCCAGTCCGACCTTGGCGATGACGCGGTTCTCGCCCACGAGCGGCACCACGTCCGCCAGCGTGCCGATGGCGGCAATCTTGACGAACGCCGGCAGCCAGCTCTCGTGGCCCGCGCGGCGGCAGAGCGCCTGCACCACCTTCAGCGCCACGCCGACACCGGCCAGTTGCTTGTCCGGATAGTCGCAGTCCGGCCGTTTGGGGTTGACCACCGCGCAGGCGTCAGGGAGCGCGGCATCAGGCTCGTGGTGGTCCGTGATGATGAGGTCCACGCCCAGCTCGCGGGCCCGCGTCGCGGCTTCGGCGGCGCGGATGCCGCAGTCCACCGAGATGATCAGCCGGACGCCCTCCGCAGCCAGCCGTTCGATCGACGCGGGCTGCAGGCCGTACCCGTCCCGGAAGCGCTCCGGGATGAAGTGCGTGATGTTGCCGCCGAGGAGCTCGATCGCCCGCCGGAGGATGACCGTTGACGTGACCCCGTCGACGTCGTAGTCGCCGTGTACCGCAACGCGTTCCCCGGCTGCGATGGCGGCCTCGATGCGCGTCACGGCCTCCGGCATGCCGGCCATCCGCATCGGGTCGTGGAGCTGGTCGAGCGACGGCGCCAGGAAGCGCCGGGCGTCCTCCGCGTCGGAGAGCCCGCGCAGCACGAGCAGCCGGGCCGTCACGCGCGAAATGCCGAGCGCGTGCGCCAGGGCGTCGACCGCCGCGGGGGCGGCCGCTCTGGCCTGCCAGATACGCGGAATCATGCGCGGAGCGGGTGCATCACGCGAGGCCGACGTTCCCCATCTGGCGGAACTTCGCGTAGCGCAGGTCCAGCCGCGTCGTGGTGTCGTGCGCGGCCGAGGCCGCCAGGGCCGCGCGCAGCGGGCCGTCCAGGAACGCGGCTGCGGCGGCGTGGTCCGTGTGGGCCCCACCGACGGGCTCCGGAACGATCTCGTCGATGATGCCGAGCTTCAGCAGGTCAGGCGCCGTGAGCTTCAGCGCGTCGGCCGCCTCGACCTTCCGGTCGGAACTCCGCCACAGAATCGCGGCGCAGCCTTCAGGCGGAATCACGCTGTAGACGGCGAACTCGTGCATCAGGATCCGGTCGCCGACCGCGATCCCGAGCGCGCCGCCGCTGCCACCTTCGCCGTGCACGATGACGATGATCGGCACGGTGAGCGCCGCCATCTCCCGGAGATTGACGGCGATCGCCTCGGCGATGCCACGCTCCTCGGACTCGATCCCCGGATAGGCCGCGGGCGTGTCCACGAACGCCAGCACCGGCCGGTTGAACTTCTCCGCGAGCTTCATCGCGCGCAGCGCCTTCCGGTACCCCTCGGGCTTGGCGTAGCCGAAATTCCGGAAGATCTTCTGCTTGGTGTCGCCGCCACCCTTGTGATGGCCGACGATGAGCACCTGCTCGCCGTGATACCGGGCGAACCCGGTCACGAAGGCATGGTCATCCGCGAAGCGCCGATCGCCGTGAATCTCGACGAACTCCGTGAAGAGCAGGTCCACGTAATCGAGCACCGTCGGCCGATTCGGGTGCCGCGCTACCGTCACGCGCTGCCACGGCGTCAGGTGGGCGTAGATGT
>JBIKWH010000208.1:0-4411 GCA_044356435.1 Vicinamibacterales bacterium | reverse complement strand
TCGACGATCCGGCCCTGCTCCAGCACCACGATGGCGTCGGCCCGGCGCACGGTCGAGAGCCGGTGGGCGATCACGAACGAGGTGCGGTTGGCCATCAGGGCAGCCAGCGCGTCCTGCACCAGTCGTTCCGACTCGGTATCGAGCGCGGAGGTCGCCTCGTCCAGAATCAGGATCGGCGCGTCCCGCAGCAGCGCGCGCGCAATCGCCAGCCGCTGCCGCTGACCGCCGGACAGCAGTTGCCCGCGCTCGCCGATCATCGTGTCGTAGCCGGAGGGCAGGTGGGCGATGAACTCGTCCGCGTGGGCGGCACGTGCCGCCGCTTCGATCTCCTCGCGCGAGGCGTCCGGCCGCCCGTAGGCAATGTTGGCGGCGACGGTGTCGTCAAACAGCACCGTGTCCTGGGTCACGATGCCGATCTGCGCGCGCAGGGACTGAAGCGTGACGTCGCGCACGTCGCGGCCGTCGATCCGCACGGCGCCGGCGTTCACGTCGTAGAAGCGCGGCAGCAGGTTGACCAGCGTGGACTTGCCCGCGCCGCTCCGGCCGACGATCGCGAGCACCGTGCCGGCCTCCACGCGCAGGCTCACATCCTGCAGCGTCGCCTCGGCCGAGCCTGACGTGTAGCGGAAGTGGACGCGGTCGAACTCCACGGTGCCACCAAGCGGCAGCAGCGTCGTCGCCCCGGGCCGGTCCACGATCTCGCTCTCGAGGTCGAGCGTTTCGAAGATCCGCTCCGACGCCGCCAGCGCCTGCTGGATGTTGGCGTTGACGCGGCTCAGCTTCTTGGCCGGGCCGTACATCATGAAGAGCGACGCCAGAAACGCCGTGAAGCCACCGGTCGTCAACCGGCCGGCCTGAATCTCCTGGCTGCCGTACCAAAGCACGCCGGCGAAGGCGAGCCCGCCGATGAACTCCATGAGCGGCGGGAGCACTGACAGCACCCGCGTGACCTTCATGTTCGTGCTGTACAGGCGCTCCGACACGGCGTCGAAGCGCGCCGCCTCGCGCGCTTCCGCGCCAAACGCCTTGACGATGCGCTGGCCGGCGAACGCCTCAGCGCCCACATGCGTGAGCTGCTCCAGCGCCTCCTGGCTGCGGTGCGTGGTGCGGCGGACCCGGCGCCCCAGCGTCGTCAGCGGGTAGATCACCAGCGGCGCAACGGTCAACGAGACGGTCGCAAGCCGGGCGTCGTACCAGAACAGCAGGCCGACGTACCCCACGAGCGCCAGCGACTCGCGGGCCAGATCGCCGAGCGTCTCGGAGACGGCCTGCTGCACTTGCGTGACGTCGTTGATGATCCGCGAGAGGAGCTTGCCGACGGCGCGGTTGGCAAAGAACGCCGAGGACTGATCGAGGACCTTGCGGAAGAGGGCGCGGCGTAGATCGCGGACCACGCGCTGGCCGACGTCCGCCATCAGATTCGCGGAGAGATACGCGCCGATGCCCTTGATCGCGTACAGGCCGAGGATGCCGGCGATCACCCACCCCAGGCCGGTGCGGGTGGTCAGCACCTGGTCGAAGACCGGCTGGATCAGGGCGGCCAGGCCCGCCGACCCGGCGGCATACACGAGCATCGCGCCGAAGGCCGCCAGCAGCCGGCCGCGGTGCGGCATCGCGAACGACGTGAGCCGGAAGAAGGCCTTCACTCGCTGAATCGGTACCGGATGAGCACCCAGAGCGCGACCACACCGTCGCGCCAGCCGATCTTCTTGCCGTCTTCGTAGCCGCGGCCGTCGTAGGTGATGGGCACCTCGAACACCTTATACCCGCGCTTGAAGATCTTCGCCGTGAGCTCGGGCTCGATGCCGAAGTCGTTCGAGCGCAACGTCATCGACCGGAGGACCTCGATGCGCATGGCCTTGTAGCAGGTCTCCATGTCGGTCAGCATCGTGTTGTACAGGACGTTGGTTACGAGCGTCAGCACCCGGTTGCCGACCCAGTGCGTGAACATGAAGGCGCGGTGCCGACCGAGAAATCGCGAGCCGTAGACGACGTCGGCCTTGCCTTCGCAGATCAGGTCGATCAACTGCGGAAACTCCTCGGGCAGATACTCGAGGTCCGCGTCCTGAATCACCACGATGTCGCCGGTCACCTCGGCGAAGCCGCGACGCAGCGCCGCCCCTTTGCCCTGATTCTCCGGCTGAAGCACGAGGCGGAATCCGAGTTCGCGCTGCAGGCGCTCAAGACAGGCCCGACTGCCGTCGGTCGACCCGTCGTCGACGACCACCAGCTCGATGCGGAGCGGCACGGCGAGCACCCGGCGCACCACCTCCTCGACGGTCCCGGCCTCGTTGTAGACCGGCATGACGACGGAGAGCAGCGGATCGCGGAGCGGCTTACGCGCGGCCACTAGCGTGACCCTCCTGCGTAGCCGCGTGGATGCGCGCGATGCCACGCCCACGCGTGGGCGACGATCTCGTCCAGCGAGGAATAGCGCGGCGTCCAGCCAAGCACGGAGCGCGCCTTCCCGGCCGACGCGAAGAGCGCGGCCGGATCACCCGGCCGGCGGTCGGCCGTCTGATGCACAACCTCCCGGCCGGTCACGCGCCCGACGGTCGTGATGACGTCACGCACGGAGGAGGGGTGTTCGGTGCCGAGGTTGCAGGTCATCGACGCCCCGCCCATCTCCAGATAGCGCAGCGCGCGGACGTGGGCGTCTGCCAGGTCGGCCACATGCACGTAGTCCCTGAGGCACGTGCCATCCGGCGTCGGGTAGTCCGTCCCGAAGACGGAGAACGGCGCGCCGCCGGTCGCCGCCTCGATGGCTCTGGGCACGGCGTGAATCTCGGGCGCGTGATCCTCGCCCAGCTCGCCGTCCGGGTCGGCGCCCGCCGCGTTGAAGTAGCGCAGGCTCACGGAGCGGATGCCGTGCGCCCGTTCGATATGCGGCAGGGCGTGCTCGATGGCGAGCTTGGTCTGACCGTAGGCGTTGATCGGATGCGTGGGATGGGCTTCGTCGATCGGCGTGGTGACCGGCTCTCCGTAGACGGCGCACGTGGAAGAGAACACGAGCCGGCGGCACCCTTCGGCCGCCATGGCGTCGAGCAGGCCGAGCGTGCCCGTGACGTTGTTCCGGTAGTACTCGAGCGGCTTCGCCACCGATTCACTGACCGCGAGCCAGGCGGCGAAGTGCAGCACGGCCGTCGCCTGGTAGTCGCGGAGCGCCCGCCGCACGGCTTCCACATCCGCCACGTCGCCCGCGACCAGCGGCGAGCCGAGCGCCGCCTCGGCGTGCCCGGCCGACAGGTTGTCGAACAGCACCGGGCGGTAGCCGGCCTGCCGCAGCGCCTTGGCCGTCTGGCTGCCGATGTATCCGGCGCCTCCGGTGACGAGGACGGTCGTCACCGGCCGATCGAGTAGTACGTGAACCCGGCGGCGCGCATCTGCTCGGGTGTGAAGATGTTGCGGCCGTCGAAGACGACCGGCGTGCGCATCGTCTTCTGGATCCGCTCGAAATCCGGACGGCGGAACTCGTTCCACTCGGTCACCAGCGCCAGGGCGTCGGCGTTCTTCACGGCCTCGTACGGATTCTTCGCGAACGTCACGCGGTCGCCGAAGATCCGGCGGGCCTGCGCGGTGGCCTCCGGGTCGTAGGCCCGCACCTTCGCGCCGGCCGCGAGCAGCGCCTCAATCAACGGCACGGCCGGCGCCTCGCGCATGTCGTCCGTACGCGGCTTGAACGCCAGGCCCCACACGGCCACGGTCTTCCCCTTCAGGTTGCCGAAGTGCGCGGCCATCTTCTCGAACAGCACGGTCTTCTGATACTGGTTCACCTGCTCGACCGCCTCGAGGATGCGGAAGTCGTACTCCGTATCGCCGGCGAACTTGAGCATCGCCTTGACGTCTTTCGGGAAGCAGCTCCCGCCGTACCCGATGCCCGGGAACAGGAACGCGTTCCCGATGCGACGGTCGCTCCCCATCGCGCGGCGGACCTGGTCCACGTCGGCGCCGACCCGCTCACAGACGTTCGCCACCTCGTTCATGAACGAAATGCGCGTGGCGAGCATGGCATTGGCGGCGTACTTGGCCAGCTCGGCGCTGGCGCAGTCCATCACCAGCATCGGCGCCCCGGTCCGCGTGTAGGGCGCATAGAGCTCCAGCATCACGTCACGGCCGCGGTCGTCCTCGACGCCGATCACGACGCGGTCCGGCTTCAGGAAATCCTCGACGGCCGCGCCCTGCTTCAGGAACTCGGGGTTGCTGACGACGCTGAACGGATGGGGGGTCTTCTTCCGGATGGCTTCGCGGACCTTCGCCGCCGTCCCGACCGGCACCGTGCTCTTGTCGACGATCACCTTGTAGCCGTCCATCGCCACGGCGATGTCCTCGGCGACCTTCATCACGTGCTGGAGGTCGGCGGAGCCGTCCTCGCCCTGGGGCGTGCCGACCGCGATGAAGATGACCTGCGAGT
>JBIKWH010000009.1:0-15141 GCA_044356435.1 Vicinamibacterales bacterium | reverse complement strand
CACCTACAAGCGCGAGGGCCTGGACCTGTCGGCCGGCGTGACGGCCAACGTGAGCGCGGACCTCAAGGTCGGCTCGCTCGAAGAGACGGTGACGGTGACCGGCGCGACGCCGATCGTCGACGTCCAGAGCGCCCGCACGCAGAACGTCATGAAGAGCGAAACGCTCGACGCGCTGCCCTCGGGTTCCCGCAACCTGATGGCCTTCGCGGCCATGACGCTGGGCGCGATGCCCTCGTCCGGCGGTCGCAACGACGTCGGTGGCGACAAGGGTGAGCAGGCCTCGGGCATCATCCTCCACGGCGGCCGCGGCGACGATGGCCGCGTCAACTGGGACGGCATGAGCACGAACGTGTTCTTCGGCGGCGGCGGCGGCCAGCAGCGCACCTACTACTTCAACACCGTCGCGGTGCAGGAAGTGGTCGTCGACACGGCCGGCTCCACGGCCGACACGGAAACGGGCGGCGCCAACATCAACATGGTGCCCCGCGAAGGCGGCAACAGCCTGAAGCTCTACTCCAACCTCGCGTTCACGAACGAGAGTCTCTCGGCCGAAAGCGTGCCGGACAACGTGGCGGCCCGCGGCTTCGCGGCGCAGTCCTCCCTGCGCAAGATCTGGGATTACGGCGTCGGCGTCGGCGGCAAGATCGTCGAGGACAAGGCCTGGTTCTACGGCACCTACCGCAACTGGGGCGCGCAGAACTACGGCAACGTCCGGGTGGACGCGGACACCAACCCGCTCACCTATACCCCGGGTACGGATCGCGCGTTCGCGAACACGTATTTCGCGGACGAGTCGTTCCGCGTGACCTGGCAGCTCAACCAGAAGCACAAGATCAACCACGAGTTCCACCTGCAGTACGGCTGCTCGTGCGACCTGGGCATCGGCGGCGGCGCGCTCCAGACGTCGGAGGCCTCGACGGACTTCAACTACGGTCCGCAGGTCCTGAACCAGACGACGTGGAACTGGACGGCCAGCAACAAGCTGCTCGTGCAGGCCGGCGCCAGCTTCCTCCGGCAGGAAGTGAACTTCATGAACACCGCCAACCGGAACATCTTCACGGGCAAGGCGGATAACGTCTTCGCACCCCCCGGAACGTTCGCGATCACGGACGTCGCCACGGGCTTCAGCTTCGGCGCCATCCCGGGCGGCTTCACGAACTACGGTGTGGACGACAACTCCAACAACTTCAACCAGAAGGTCTCGGTCAACTACATCACGGGTTCGCACGCGATGAAGTTCGGCCTCCAGACCATCCAGGGCAAGTACGACATCTTCGGCATGCAGGGTGGCGTGGAGCAGATCAACCTCCAGGTCCGCAGTGGCGTGCCGGTCGGCGTCCGCCTCTGGGCGGGCCCGTTCCAGTCGCTGATGGACCTGGGCGGCCAGGGCCTCTTCGCCCAGGACCAGTGGACGATCAAGAAGCTGACGTTGAACTACGGCGCCCGCTACGACCGCTTCGTCGGCAGCACGCCGGCGCAGGACATCGCGGCCGGTCCCTTCCGCCCCGCGTTCAGCGTGCCGGCGCAGGCCAGCCTGCCGAACTTCCAGGATTTCACCTACCGCGCGGCCGCGGCGTATGACGTGTTCGGCAACGGCAAGACGGCCATCAAGGCCGGCTTCGGCAAGTACCTGATGGGCCAGGGCGGCGCGCTCGCGCAGCAGGGCTTCTCGCGCTCGTTCGCGATCGCGGGCAACACGGACCGGACCTGGAATGATGCCAACGGCAACAACCTGCCGGACTGCGTGCAGACGAATCCGGCGGCCAACGGCGAGTGCGGTGCCTACACCAACCCCGTCTTCGGTCAGACGCTCTCGTTCGCGTCGCTCGACCCGGACTGGGTCGAGGGCTGGGGCAAGCGCGAGTACAACTACCAGTGGAACGTCCAGCTCCAGCAGGAGCTCCGCCCGGGCATCGGCCTGGCGGTCGGCTACTTCCACACGCAGTGGGGCAACATGTCGGTCACGCGCAACACCCGTCTGACGACCGGCGACTACACCTCCTACTGCATCAACTCCGACGCCCAGGCGCTCGGCGGGTTCGGCGGCAAGCAGGTGTGCGGCTTCTACGACCAGACGCCGGCGTCGCTCGCGAAGGGCAACTTCTTCCAGATCGAGCGGGCGCAGAAGTACGCATCGCTCGGCTCACCGGAGGACTACTTCAACGGCGTGGACGTCGGCATCAACGCACGCTGGGGCAAGGGCGCGCTGCTCACGGGCGGCGTCTCCGTCGGCCGGCAGATCGTCGACTACTGCTACGTGAACAGCCGGCCGGACCTCACGCCGCAGGGCTCCCCGATGGGTTCGCCCCTGCCGGGCGCCAGCCGCTACCCGCGCAACGACGACTTCTGCAACGTGACGCCGAGCTGGTGGGATGGTATCGGCTCGCAGGTCAAGCTGCAGTTCGTCTACCCGCTGCCGGGTGACGTCAACGTCAGCGCGTCCTACAAGCACCTGCCGGGTATCGCGATCAGCGGCAACCAGATTCTGGCCAACGCGCAGATCACCGGCATCCTCGGCCGGCCGTCCATCTCGGGCGGCACGACCAGTCACTCCGTCATTCCGACCGGCAGCGGCAACAACAACGCTGGCGGTGGTACGGCGGAAGTGTTCGACGAGCGCCTGAACCAGCTCGACCTCCGCTTCAGCAAGAACCTGAAGATCGGTAAGGGCAAGATTCAGGGCATCTTCGACGTCTACAACGTCGCGAACGCCCGCACGCCGCAGAGCTCGGTGAGCAACCTCGGCGCGGCCTACCAGCGCATCATCTCGACGCTGGGCGGCCGGCTCTTCAAGTTCAACGCGGTGATCGACTTCTAGACCGTTCGCCGATTTGACGGTCCCGGGGCAACCCGGGCCGGAAAGGGGGCGGGGGCCGAAAGGCTCCCGCCCCCTTTCTCTTTGGAGCCATCCGCGGCCCCCTTTCCGTGATCCAACTCGGCCATAAGGCGCCGGATTGTCGCAAACGTTCTTCTTGACCTGTCAACCCGCGACCGGTAGGTTGTAGCGCTCGCTTGCGGCAGCTCGCTGCAGGTGTTTGCCTGAACGGCGGCGTGCCCGCCAGTTTCGAAGGGAGTAAGGCTAGATGAACCTCCGCAAAACCGGATGGCTGCTCGCCCTGGTGGGCGTGCTGCTCGTCCCGCAATTCGCCCTCGCTCAGGCCAGCGGTTCCATCGCAGGCACGGTCAAGGACGCCTCCGGCGGGGTGCTGCCGGGCGCCACGGTTGAAGCCGCCAGCCCCGCGCTTATCGAGAAGGTCCGCAGCGTCACGACTGACGCCCAGGGCAACTACAAGATCATCGACCTCCGTCCAGGCACCTACACCGTGACGGTCACGCTGCCTGGCTTCAGCACGTACAAGCGTGAAGGCATCGACCTCTCGGTCGGCTTCACCGCCAACGTGAGCGCGGAGCTGAAGGTCGGCTCCCTGGAGGAGACGGTCACCGTCACCGGCGCAACACCGATCGTCGACGTGCAGAGCGCGCGCACGCAGAACGTGCTCAAGTCCGAGACGATGGACAACCTGCCGTCCGGTTCGCGCAACCTGATGGCGTTTGTCTCCATGACACTCGGCGCGATGCCGTCATCCGGCGGCCGTAACGACGTCGGTGGCGACAAGGGCGAGCAAGCCACGGGCATCGTGCTCCACGGCGGCCGCGGCGACGACGGACGCGTGAACTGGGACGGCATGAACACCAATGTGTTCTTCGGCAACGCCGGCGGCCAGCAGCGCACCTACTACTTCAACACCGTCGCCATTCAGGAAACCGTGATCGACACGGGCGGCGCGACGGCGGAGACCGAAACCGGCGGCGCCAACATCAACATGGTGCCCAAGGAAGGCGGCAACAGCCTGAAGCTGTTCGGCCTGATCGCGTACACGGACGAGAACCTCTCCGCGAAGGCCGTGCCGAAGTCCGTCAGCGACCGTGGCTTCGGACCGCAGACGTCACTCCGGAAGGTCTATGACTACGGTGTGGGTGTCGGCGGACCGATCAAGAAGGACAAGGCTTGGTTCTACGCCACGTATCGTCCGTGGGGCGCGCAGAACTACGGCACGGTCCGCCTCGACGTCGACTCCAACCCGCTGACCTATACGCCGGGACCCGATCGCGGCTACGCGGACACCTATTTCGCCGACGAGTCCTTCCGCGCGACGATTCAGCTCAACGCGAAGAACAAGGTGAACCACGAAGTTCACCTGCAGTTCGGCTGCTCGTGCGACCTGGCCCTGGGCCTCGGCGCGCAGCAGACCCCGGAGGCCGCGACGGACTTCGACTACGGCCCGCAGATCCTGAACCAGACGACGTGGAACTACACCGCCAGCAACAAGCTCCTGATCCAGGCTGGCGCCACGTTCCTCCAGCAGAACGTGACCTACCAGAACGGCACCACGTCCAACGCCAGCAAGCTCACCGGCAGCGGCAAGGGTGTGGAGCCAGGGTTGGGCGTCTTTGCCATTACCGACCTGGCCACGACGCTGACCTACGGCGCCCTGCCGGGCAGCATCCAGAACTACGGCGGCCCGGACGACAGCGCGAACTTCAACCAGAAGTTCACCGTGAACTACATCACCGGTTCGCACGCCATCAAGGCTGGCCTGCAGACGCTGCAGGGCCGCTACGACTTCGACGGGATGGGCGTCCAGTACCCGGTGGAACAGGTCAATTACCAGTTCCGCTCCGGCGTGCCGGTTTCGCTCTCGCAGTTCGCCGGTCCGTTCATCTCCAAGACGCGGCTGCGGGCCGAGGGGATCTTCGTCCAGGACCAGTGGACGCTGAAGAAACTGACGCTGAGCTACGGAGCGCGGTACGACCACTTCAACGCCCGGACACTCGCCCTCGACGTCCCCGCGGGTCGCTTCCGCCCGGCGTTCTCAGTGGCCGAGCGGAAGAACCTTCCGGACTTCAAGGACCTGACCTATCGCGTGGGTGCGGCCTACGACGTGTTCGGCAACGGCCGGACGGCCATCAAGGGCGGCTTCGGCAAGTACCTGATGGGCCAGGGCGGCCAGTTCTCGAACCAGGGCTTCGCCCCGGCAACGGCGATCGTGACCTCGACGAGCCGCGCCTGGAGTGACGCCAACGGCAACTTCACGCCGGACTGCGTGCTCGAGAACTTCGGGGCCAACGGTGAGTGCGGCGCCATCCTGAATCCGCTCTTCGGTCAGCCGTTCTCGGTGCAGTCGCTGGCCGACGACGTCCGCGAGGGCTGGAGCAAGCGCGAGTACAACTACCAGTGGAACCTGCAGCTTCAGCAGGAGCTGCGGCCCGGCCTCGGCTTCGCCCTCGGCTACTTCCACACGCAGTGGGGCAACATGTCCGTCACGCGCAACACCCGGGTGACGGCAGACGACTTCACGCGCTACGCGTTCACCGCCCCGACGGACCCCCGCCTCGGCGCCAACAGCGGGAAGACGGTGGACGGCTACTACGACATCACCCAGGCGGGCCTCGCCAAGGGCGCTGCCTACGAGATCTCCCAGGCCAGCAACTTCGGCACGCCGAAGGACTACTTCAACGGCGTGGACATCGGCCTGAATGCGCGCTGGGGCAACGGCAAGCTGCTCACGGGTGGCGTGTCGGTCGGCCGGCAGATCATGGACTACTGCTACGTCAACAGCCGGCCGGACCTGACGCCGCAGAACTACCCGTTCGGCGCCACCTCGGCGAACCGCTACCCGCGCAACGATGACTTCTGCAACGTCACGCCGAGCTGGTGGGACGGTATCGGCTCACAGGTGAAGCTGCAGCTCGTCTACCCGCTGCCGTATGGCATCACGGCGAGCGCGGCCTACAAGCACCTGCCGGGCATCATCCTCTCGGCGAACAACATTCGGACGCCCGCCGAAGTCGGTGCAATCCTCGGCCGTGCGTCGACGGCGGCTGGCGCGGTCACGCACGCGGTGGTTCCGACCGGCAGCGGCAACGGCAACAACGGCGGCGCCACCGGAGAGCTCTTCGATGAGCGCCTGAACCAGCTGGACGTCCGGCTGAACAAGGCGGTCAAGCTCGGCAAGGGCAAGATCACCGGGACGTTCGACGTCTACAACATCGGGAACGCGCGCACGCCTCAGGGCATCGTGAACAGCTACAACGGCGCGACTCCCGCAACGGCCGCGGCCTACCAGCGCGTGGTGTCGACGCTCGGCGGTCGGCTCTTCAAGTTCGGCGCGACGCTGGACTGGTAGAGCACCGCAATCAGTGAACGACGGCCCGGGTCACACCGGGCCGGAAGGGGCGGGGGCCGAAGGGCTCCCGCCTCTTCGCCTGTACGGAGCACACTTAACCCTGTCATGCCCACGCTGAGATTCCGCGCCGCCACACCAGTTGATGCGTCGACGATCGTGGCGCTGGTTGAGAGCGCCTACCGGGGCGAAGCCAGCCGAGCCGGGTGGACGACGGAGGCCCACCTGCTGGACGGCCAGCGGACGGACGCCGCGGGCGTGCTGGCGACCATCGGGCACCCGCGTGAGCGGATCATCCTCGCCTTCGACGGCGACGCGCTCGTCGGCTCCGTGCTCCTTCGGGACGAAAGCGGCGGTTCCGCCTACGTGGGGATGCTCGCCGTCCGGCCGCTGCTGCAGGGCCGTGGGACCGGACGCGCCCTGCTGGCGGAGGCCGAGCGGATCGCGGCGTCGGACCTGGGCGCGACGACCATGCGGATGACGGTCATCCCCCTGCGCACGGAGCTCGTCGCCTGGTACGAACGGCAGGGTTACCGAGCCACTGGTGAGCAGGAGCCGTTTCCTTATGGCGACGAGCGCTTCGGCCGGCCACGTCGCGACGACCTCTACTTCGTGGTATTGAAAAAGGCCCTGTGACAACACCCGCCCGCTCCCACTACCTCCAGGCACCGCAGATCGCGATCATCTTCCTCGCCTTCGTCCTGCTCACGGTGCCGATCGCGTGGCTGCAGTTCACGACGGCCGTGGCGCCTGAGGTCAGCCGCTGGCTCACGCTGGGCTACGTGGTGGTGTTCGGGAACACGCACTTCGCGATCACCTGGGCGCTCTACCTGAACGCGGAGAATGTCCGCTACTTCGCGTCGTCCACCGGCCGCAAGGCGGTCTACTTCCTCGGCCCGCCGGCCATCCTGGTGACGTTCTGGTACCTCGGCGTGCGGCAACTCCCCTCCACCAGCACGATGGCCTTCCTGGGTTTCACGGTGCTGATCACGTCGGTGGACTACTTCCACTCGGTGCGCCAGGCCTTCGGCGTGTACCAGTTGTTCCGCTCGCGGACCGGTGTCGCGTTCCCGTCGTGGATGCCGAGCGTGGACAACGGATACTTCCTGGCGCTCTGGGCGCTCCAGACCGCGACGCTCGCGCGGAGCATCTACAGCGGCGTTCCCGGCCACTTCGACCCGTCCGACCCCTTCACGCGCATCGGACTGGCGGCGTGGGCCGTGCTGCTCGCCTTCATCCTGCGCCATCTCGCGACGGCCTGGCAGCAGACGAAGGACCGTGGCGCGGTGCTGGCCGCATTGACGTATCTCGCGCTGCAGTCGGCGTCGGCCTTGATGGTCGTCTACCAGAGCCGGCTCTACGTCGCCAGCCTGGCAATGCACTACGTGGAGTACCACGTGCTGATGGCGCCGCGTCTGCTGCGCCCACCGCTCGACCCGGCGGCACCGATCGACCGGGTGGCCGGCTTCTTTCGACGGCACCGGATGGCGTTCGGCCTGGCGCTGATGCTCATCGCGGCGTGGGCGTCGGCCGCCTCGATCTTCGCCTACAGCGGAATGCCGATCGCCCCGACCGGGCCACGGTCGTGGTGGTATCTCGTCAACCTCTTCAACGGCATCTTCCTGGCCCACTACTTCATCGAAGCGTTCGTCTGGAAGTTCGGGAATCCCTTCTACCGCCAGACGATTGGGCCGATATACTTCGCGGCACCCGCGCCGGCTGCCGCCGGGGCACGGCGATCCGGACGCTAGTCATCCGGTCGCTCCGCCGGCGCCGCCAAGGAGACTCGACATGCTCGCCTGCGCCGTTCGTCCGCTTGCCGGATTCGCCCTCGCTGCCGCCCTCGGCCTGACCACCAGCTCACTGGCAGCGCAACAGCGCCAGGCAGCCGCCCCGGTGGCGGCCGACGTCAAGTCTCCAGCCGCGAAGAAGGGCCTCGGCGCGGGACCGTGGACATTCGAGTCCGCGCTCTACACGGTCAAGGTGACACGGATGGCCACGCTCGACCGGCCGTGGAGCCTGGCCTTCCTGCCTGACGGATCGATGCTGGTGACCGAGCGGCCGGGGCGCCTGCGGATCATCCGGAACGGCGTGCTCGATCCCCAGGCGATTCCCGGCGTCCCGAGCGTCCTGACCACCGGGTTCGACGGCCTGCTCGACATCGCGCTCCACCCGAAGTTCGCCACGAACCGGCTCGTCTACCTGACGTACTCGAAGCCGCTCGCCGACGGCGCCGTGCAGACCGCGCTCTTCCGCGCGAAGTTCGACGGCAAGGCATTGCTGGAAGGGACGGACATCTTCGTCGCCAACACACCGATTCCGAAGACGAACCAGCAGTCCGTCACTTCGCGGATCGCCTTCGGGCGCGACGGCATGATCTACATGACGGTTGGCACGCCGAATCAGGATCGTCTGAAAGCCCAGGACCCGCAGAGCCACCGCGGCAAGATCCTGCGCCTCAAGGACGACGGCACCGCGCCGGCCGACAACCCGTTCATCGGGAAGAGCCTGTACGGCCTGCCGTACCTGCCCGAGATCTTCACAATGGGCCACAGGAACGCGATGGGGCTGGCGGTCAATCCCGAGACCGGCGAGCTGTGGTCGAACGAGAACGGTCCGTCGAGCGGGGACGAACTGAATCTGATCCTGCCTGGCCGCAACTACGGCTGGCCGATCATCTCGCTGGGCCGCGAGTACGACGGCACCCCGATGCAGCGCGCGCAGGACGGCATGGAGCAGCCCGTCTACTTCTGGTCGCCCAATCCGTCGGTGACGGGGCTGGCGTTCTACACCGGCGACAAGTTCCCGAAGTGGAAGCGCAGCGCGTTTGTCGGCGGCCTGGCCGGGCGACGGCTGGACCGCGTCGGATTCAACGAGCGGTGGCAGCCGGTGGGCGCAGACGGCGCGACGGCCTCGGAGATGCTGCTCGGTGAGCTGAAGCAGCGCGTGCGCGACGTGCGGCAGGGGCCGGACGGCTACCTGTACGTGCTCACGGACGAAACGGACGGCGCGCTGCTGAAGCTCGAACCGGCGTCGTAACCTCGCCCGGGGCTTACTCGCGGGCGCCGCCCTCGCGCAGTGCCTACTGTGCGCGTTCGCGCAGTGCCTGACGCGCCTCGTCGCCGCTGGCCACGGTGAGCGGCGTCTCCCCTTTCTTGTTGCGCGCGTCGACCTTCGCGCCCTTCGCGAGCAGCTGACGCACCACCGCCGGATAGTTCATCTTCGCGGCGCCGTGGAGCGCCGTGTCGCCGGCGGCGTTGGCCGCATTCACATCACCTGGAAGCGTCAGCAGGAGTTGCACGACCTCCGCTGCTGCAGCTTCCTCCGACCCTCGCAGCACGGCAATCCGGTCCCGGCGGTCGAAGAGCTGTGTCTGCGACCCCACACCGGCCGCGGCCATCACCGCCGTGGTGCCATCCTGCAGCGGCACGGATGGATCCGCGCCTCGGGCGACGAGCGCGCGGAGGATGCCCGGCTCGAGAAACTTCGCCGCCAGCATCAGCGGCGTCGCGCCGACCAGTGAGTCCGGCAGGAAGTACTCGCGGCTGCCGCGCGTGGTGGCGGTGCCGTTCCGGATACGCGAGTTGATGTTCGCGCCTCGGGCCAGAAGCGCCGTGACCAGCTCGCCGTTGCCCCGCAGCACGGCGGCGTGCATGGCGGCGTAGCCGGACCCGATGATGTTCGGATTCGCGCCCTTCTCGAGCAGCAGCCGCGCCAGCGCGGTGTGGTCGCCGTGCACGGCCATCGTGAGCGCGCTGGTGCCGTCCGGCGTGATGTCGTTCACGTCGGCGCCGGCGGCCAGCAGCAGGGAGCCGACTTCCGCGTTGCCCTGACGGGCCGCGAACAGCAGCGGCGTGCTGCCGCCCCGGCTCACCTCGCCGACCATCGCGGCCAGCACGTCGTTGGGATTCGCCCGGTTGATCACGGCCCGCGTCACACGCGCCCGCGCGCGGACCTCGGCACCGGCCTCGAGCAGCACGCGCACCGCCTCGACGTGCCCCTCGGCTGCGGCGGCCATGAGCGCGGTCTGGTCGCGGTGCGGTTCCCGCGCGCGCACGTCGGCCCTGCGATCGATCAGGGCCTTCACCGCGGCGGCGTTGCCGGTGCGGGCGCAGGTCACGAGCGGCGGCACCGTCGCGGCGTTCGGATCCGCGCCGGCGGTCAGCAGGCGCTGGACCATCGCCAGGCTCGCGTTGAGGCACGCAAGCGAGAGTGGCGTCACGCCGAGGTCATTGGCGACGCCAGGGTTCGCACCGTTGCCGAGGAGCAGCGCCGCCGCGTCCACGTCGTCCCAGTGCGCCGCCCAGTGCAGCGCCGTGGCGCCATCGCCCTGCGTGCCGTTCACCGGAGCCCCTTGTGTCAGCAGCGCCCGAAGCGCCGGAAGATCCCGCGCGCGCGCCGCGGCCACGAGCGGCGGCGTCTCGGCGAGCAGCACGGCCGACGGAGCCGGCAGCGCGAGCCACGCGCACGCGATCAGAACCCGCCGCGCCGTCACAGATCCGCCAGCACGCCGGTGCTGTTGCCGAACGCGGTGACCGGTACCCCGAGCTTCGGCAGCAGCGTCGCGTGCAGATTGCCGATGAGGGTGCCCGCCGGCACGCGGATGTGCCGGCCTGCCCTCCACCGGGCGCCGCCACGACCGACGCCGCCTCCGGCGAGCAGCACCGGCAGGTCGTCCGGGGAGTGCGAGTTGCCGTCACTCATGCCGGCCCCATAGAGCAGCGTGCAGTGGTCGAGGAGCGACCCGGGCCCGTCCGGCGTAGCGGCCAGCTTCGAGAGGAAGTAGCCGAACTGCGCCGTGTGGTGCCGATTGATGCGCGCGAGCTTGCGCAGTTTCTCCGCGTCGCCCTGATGGTGCGAGGTGGGATGGTGGGCGTCGCGGACATCCACTTCGGGATAGCTGCGCCCGCTGAGTTCGCGGCCGAGCATGCAGGTCGTCACGCGCGTGAGGTCGGACTGGAACGCCAGCACCTGCAGATCGAACATCAGCCGGGCATGCGCCTCGAAGGTGGCCGGGACGCCCGCTGGCCGTTCGATCGACGGCAACTCGCGCGCACCCTGTTCCTCGATCTTCTGAATCTGCCGCTCCACGTCGCGCACGCCGTCCAGGTACTGGTCGAGTTTCGCGCGGTCGGCCGGGCCTACCGTGGCGGCCAGCTCCCGAATGCCCGCCGCCACCGAATCCAGGATGCTGCGCCGTGCCGCGAGGCGTGCGACCCGCGCTTCGCGTCCCGTGGTGTCCGCCTCGCCGAACAGACGCTCGAACACCGCGCGCGGGTTGTGCTCCATCGGGAGCGGTGTCGTCCGGTTCCGCCAGGCGATCGTGTCCGTGTAGACGCAGCTCGACCCGATGTCGCAGACACCCGTGAAGGGCGATTCGAGCGAGAGCTCGAGTGAGGCGAGCTGCGTGTCCTTCTCCGCGGCACGCGCCAGCACCTGATCCAGCGAGACACCCGCCTCGACGACCGACCCGCTCGAGGGCACCGGAGGTTCGGTTGTGAGGAACCGGGTGCTCGCGGCGCCGTGCACCGCGTAGTTCGGCGGCCCGTTGCGCAGCCCGGTGATCACCGTCACCGCGCTCCGGAAGGCCTCGAGCGGCGCCAGGGATGGCCCGAAGGCCGTCAGCGCACCGGCGGGCCCGGCGGGCGTCCATTCGGACATCACCACGCCGTTCGGCACGTAGACCACGCCGAATCGCGAAACCGGCGCGGCGGCGAGGGCCCCCGGCGTGAATGCCGGCACCATGGCGTCAAGCAGCGGCAACCCGAACGCGGCACCCGCGCCGCGGAGGAGCGTGCGCCGGGACAGGGCGAGACGGCGGACGATCACGACGCCTGCTTCCACTGAAACGGCACGCTGCGGACCACACCCTCGACGAGCGCCGACCACCGATAGCCCCCGGAGGCCGCGTCGCGCACGATGCGGCGGACGGCCGGCATGTCCGGCGGCTCCAGGGCCCGGCCGAGCGCGTAGGTCAGGAGCTTTGCCGTCAGCGTGGTCACAAACGCCTCCGGCTTCGCCGCCACCAGCGCGCGTACGCCTGCGACACCGCTGAACGTCGTGCCGTCCGGCAGCGCACCCGCGGCGTCCACGGGCGCGCCGTCCTCGCCGTTCGCGCGCCAGCGGCCAATCGCGTCGAAGTGCTCCAGCGCGAATCCCAGCGGGTCCATGCGCACGTGGCAGCCGGCGCACGCCGGGTTGACGCGGTGCCGCTCCGTCCGCTCGCGCATGCTGAGGACGCGATCGTTCAGCGTGGGCGGCGGCAGCGCCGGAATCGACGGCGGCGGCGGGGGTGGCGGCGTGCCCAGCACGTTCTCCAGCAACCATCGTCCGCGCAGCACGGGTGAGGTGCGGTTCGGATAGGAGGTCACCGTCAGGATGCTCCCGTGCCCGAGCAGGCCGGCGCGCCGGCCGTCCGCCGGCACGCGACGGAAGTGGCCGCCGTACACCCCGGCAATGCCGTAGTGACGCGCGAGCCGTTCGTTCACAAACGTGTAGTCGGCGCTGAGCAGCTCCAGGACGGGCCGGTCCCGGCGGATCTGGTCTGCCACGAAGAGCTCCGTCTCCTGCAGAAAGGCGCTGCGCAGGCTGCCGTCGTACTCGGGGTAGAGCTCTTCGTCGAGCGTGACCGGCCGGAGCTCCCGGAGCCCCAGCCACTGCATCGCGAAGTTGCTCGTGAGCGCGCGGGCGCGACCGTCAGCCAGGAGTCGACGTGTTTCCCGCGCCAGCGTCGCGGGCTGCTGCAGGTGGCCGGCCTCGGCTGCCGCGAGGAGCGCTTCGTCCGGAACGCTGCTCCAGAGGAAGAACGAGAGCCGCGAGGCCAGATCGATGTCACCCACGCGCGTCGGTGCGCCCGGGCCGGCGCCGCGCCCCTCGCGCTCGACACGAAGGAGGAACGCGGGGTCGACCAGCAGCCGCTCGATCGCCGTCTGGATGCCGCCGTCGAAGGTGCCCGACTCCCTCCGGCCCTGCTCGAAGAACGGCAGCAGGCGCGCGACATCCGCCTCGAGCGCCGGCCGGCGGTAGGCACGACGCGCCAGACCCTGGAGCACCTGACGCGCGCAGCGCGCCTCGTCGGTGGCGGCCGCGGGCCGGCACACGAAGATGCGGGCGCGGCTCGGTGTCGTGCCGGGCCCCCGGGCCCCGAACGGCCCATCCACCGTGACGCTGTCCACCGCCGGCCCCCACGGCCCCCACGGCGCGCTGGCAAACTCGCTGTACGCGAAGCCCAGCCCTGTCAGCGGCGGCTGCTGCACGCCTTCCATGGCGAACGGTTCGTCCACGAACGACACGCTCACCGCATGCGGCCCCGCCGTGGTCCGGAAGCGCACCTCGAGACCATCGTCGGCGGTGACCGCCCAGGCCTCCCACTTCGGGTCGCCGAGGATGACGCCCGTGAAGCTCAGCGGGGCGGGCGTGAGTCCGCTCGCACCGCCGACGGTGACGCGCAGCAGACGCGCGCCGTCGAGCCTGATCTCGAGCACGTGGGGACCGGTCAGGCCGCGGACGTACCCGAGGATGTTGCGGAGCAGCGCGACGCGGACCACGTACTCCGCGTCGAGCGGAAAGTGATGCCGGACGGCGAGGCCGCCGCGCGAGCCGAAGGGCTGGTCCTCGTCGGTCCGCGTGTCCTGGAACGCCGTCTGCTCCGCCCGATACGTCCGCGCGGCAAACGCCGGTCCGATCGCCGGATCGCCGACGGCCAAGCGGCTGATCCGACGCGCGGCCGACAGATACCGATCCACGAGCACGGGGGAAAACGAGAGCACGCCGCCGATGTTGTCGAAGCCCTCGAGCGTTTCATCAGCCGGCAGCAGCGTCGATACATCGATGTCCAGCGCCAGCACGTCTCGCACGGCGTTGGCGTACTCGGTGCGGTTCAGCCGGTGTGCAACGGGGCGACCCGGCTTCGGGGCGGCCGTCGCGGCGGCGTCAACCGCGCGCTCAGCGGTCTGCGCGAACCGGGTGCGCGTTGCCAGGTCCGGCTGCGCGGCGCCCGCGGGCGGCATCACGCCCGCGCGCACCTGCCGGATCACGCGCTCCCAGAGCGCCGCGTCTCCTCCCGCCGCAGGCGCAGCCAGTCCGCGCAGGTCCACACCGCCCAGCCGGCGGGTCCCGCCGTGACACGAGACGCAATACCGATCGAGAAACGCGCGGTCAGGCGCAGGGGAGGCAGATCGAGCCTGCTGCGCGAGCAGACCCACACCGCCATCGGCCAGCCCAGTGGCAACCGTCGCCATGGCGGCGAGCCAGAGTCCTCGGCGGTACAGAGGGGGCATGAATCTGACGCCATTCTAGAACCTCCAGAGACCCGCGGCCGCGCGGGTCCCCGCGGCACCTCGGCGATAATCGGGTCTGCCAGCCCGGCCATGACCACTTCGCCCGACGACCACGCTACGCTCGCGCAGCTTCGCAGCGAACTGCGGAACCTCCAGGACATCACGAAGTACCTCGTGCCGGGCTCCGGAGATGTGCCGCGGCTGCGCGGCATCGAGATCTTCGGCGGCTGCCGGTCGCTGACGGGCACGGTGGGCGGCGACCACCTCATCTACGTGGACTTCAAGCGCCGCTTCGACCTGGCCGCGCGCGCTCGTCGCGCCGCCGAGCTTGGCCGGCCCGAGGTCGTGCGGAATCTGGAGCGGTGCGAGCGCATGGCCGGCGTGGCGCTGATCGACGTGGCCGGCCACCGAGCCACGGACGCGGTGCTCGCCGCGATGCTGCACCAGGCCTTCCTCACGGGTGCGCTCTACGAGCTCGACATGTTCGGCAACATCACGAAGCGGCTGTTCGAGAATCTCAACACCCGCTTCTTTCAGTCATCAGGCGCGCACAAGTACGTCTCGCTGATCTACGGCGAAATCGCGGAGGACGCGAGCTTCCGGTTCCTCTCGGCCGGGCAGCCGACGCCGGTCGTGTTCTCGCGCGCGATGGACCGGCTCGCCGACGTCGACCAGGA
>JBIKWH010000207.1:0-4420 GCA_044356435.1 Vicinamibacterales bacterium | reverse complement strand
AAACAGCAGCGCCACGCTATTGCGCAACCCGACCAGTGTCGACGCCACGAGCACCACGGTGACAATGCCGATCACGACGCCAAAGATGGCGAGGCCCGAGCGCGCCTTCTGCGCGCGCAGCGATTCGGTCGCCAGCGTGGCGGCTTCGACGAACGTGGCGATCAGGCTCGTGTGTCGCTTCGCCATGTCACTCTGCCCGAATCGCGGCAACGACATCGAGCGCCGCGGCGCGCTTCGCCGGGTACCACGCGGCGAGAATGCCGCTGCCCGCGGCCGCGGCAATGGCCAGCACCAGCGTCTGGAGTGCCACGTAAAGCGGCAGGTCGAGCGCGTACTCGAGCGCGGCCAGGAACGACCATGCCGTCAGCGCGCCGGCCGTGCCTCCGGCAAGCGACAGCAGCAACGACTCGGCGAGAATTTCCTGAACGATGCGGCTGGCGGGCGCGCCCAGGGCGCGACGCACACCGATTTCACGGGTCCGCTGCGTCACCGACACCAGCACGGTATTGGTGACCACCACGATGGCCGCCAGCAGCGCCATCAGGGAGATGGGCCCGGCCGCCGCGCCGATCCGCTGCGACAGATTGGCGACAAAGCTGCGTGCGGCGTCAGGCGTCAGCAGGTCAAAGTTGTCGGGCTGCCCAGGCCTCAACGACCGTCTGGCTCTGAGCGATGTGGTGGCACGGCCCTCGGCGGCCACGGTGTCCTGACCGGGCGTGGCCTTGGCGAACACCTGCAGCGTGCGTGGCGCGCCGAAGGCGCGCTCGTAGGCCTTCAGCGGAATCCACACGTACTTGTCGAGGGACCCGGCACCGGCGCTGCCCTGGCGGGTCTGCACGCCAATCACCCTGAAGGCCCGGCCGCTGACGCGGAAGGTCTGTGCCAGCGGGTCGCCGGTGGGAAACAGGGCGTCGGCCACCTCGGCACCGATCACTGCGACGGCGTCACCGGCCAGGTCTTCGCCTGGGAGAAAGAACCGGCCGCGCTCAAGGTCGAGGTCTCGAATATCCGCCAGCGCCGCCGTGGTGCCGGTCACGGTGCTGTCTTCGAGCAGGCGGGCGCCGGCCGACACTTCGGCCCGGGTCTGTGCGCTCGGCGCGTACATGACGCCGTCGCCGGCGTAGCGCTCAAGAAAGCGAACGTCGGCGCGGCGAATGGCCGGGTTGCGCGCCAGTTGCTCGAGCAGCTCGCGCCGCGACACGCGGCTGGCCCCCGCAACCTGCGCAATCACGAACGTATCGGACCCGAACGTCCGGGCGGTGGTCGCCTCGGTGTAGAGCCTGACCCCGTCAAGGGCCGTGACGACGGTGACAATGGTGGCGACCGCCACGGCAATCGCGAGCGCGCCAAGGGCCGACCGCATCGGGAACGCGGTCAGGGCGGCTCCCCCCTGCCTGATCGATTCAAGCCACATACCGACTATGTTAAGTGCAGGGCGGGGAACTGACGTCCCCGGTGTGCGTCGAATGAACATCATGCGCAGTCGAATCATCGTTGGCGTGGTCGTGTTGGTGGCAGTGGGCGCCGTGGCGTTCTCCTTCAGGCGCTCTGCGAATGCAGGCGTCCTGGTGGAGACCACCAAGGTGGCCAGAGTCGACGCGCTGCAGTCGTTTGTGACCGCGTCTGGCGAGATTGTCGCCACCCGCTACGCCGACATCGGCTCGGCGGTCATGGGCCGGCTTGTCGCGTTGCTGGTGAAAGAGGGCGACGCCGTGAAGGCCGGGCAGGTGCTGGCGCGGATTGATCCTGTGCAGGCCTCCTCGTCGGCAGACGCCGCGGCCGCCTCGGTCGGCGCGCTCGAAGCGGACGCGCGTGCGGCGGGTACCCAGGTGCGGGCCGCCCAGGCGGCGCTCGACGAAGCGCAGTCGCGGGCAAAAGAAGCAGCGGCGGCGTGGAGGCGGGCGCAGGAGCTGCAGAGCGCCGGTCTGCTGGCGCAGTCGGACTTCGAGAAGGCGAGCATGGCCGGAACGACGTCCGCCGCGCAGGTGGCCGCGGCGACGGCGGCGTTCGAACGGGCGCAGCAATCCCTGGCCAGTGCCGAGCGGCGGATCGCGCAAGGCCGCGCTGAGAACACGCGCGCCCGCGACATGCTCGCGAAGACCGAGATCACGGCGCCGATCGACGGCGTCGTCACGCGGCTCGATGCCGAGCAGGGCGAAATGGTGGTGATGGGCGTGCAGAACCAGCCCGGTACCATCCTGATGACCATCTCCGATCTGAGCGCGGTCAATGCGGAGGTCAAGGTGGCCGAAGCCGATGTGATGCGGTTGTCGAACGGCTTCGCCTCGACGGTCACGCTCGAAGCGCTGCCCCTGCAGAGGTTCACCGGCCGCGTCGTCGAAATCGGCGCGAGTGCCCTGGCGCAGGTTGGTACCCAGGCCGCGGCACGCGAGTTTCGCGTGAAGGTCAGGCTCGATAGTCTGGCCTCGTCGTTGCGTCCCGGTCTGACCTGCGACACGGAGATCCTGGTGGCCGAGCGCAAGAACGCGCTGACCGTCCCGCTGCAGGCCGTGGTCGAAAAGGACGGCAAGACCGGGGTGTTCGTGGTGCGCGACGGCGGCGCGCGGTTTACGCCGGTGACCACGGGCATCATCGGCGGACTGTCGATCGAAGTGGACGGCATCGCCGATGGCACCGAGGTCGCCTCAGGGCCGTTCCAGGTGTTGCGTCAGCTGCGCGACGGCGACCGTGTCCGGGTGCGCTGAACACGGTCGGCGAGATCGCCGTTGACGTGATCAGCGCGACACACCCGCGGTCCGTCTAGGGCCTGGTCGGCCCCAGCGTGTTGGCGACGACAGGGCCTTCCGAGATCACCACGTGGTGCTTGATCCGCCAGCCATCCTTCGTCTTCACCACGAGGCTCTCGTAGCGCCCGGTGCCTCCGATCACCATCTCGCGCTTCGGTCCGGAGTTGGTGATCGGGATCCAGAACGCCGAGAGGATTGCGCCTTCCGGGTGCGGCTGCACGTTGAAGGTGGTCGTCCAGTGGCGGAGCTTCCGCTCCGGATCCTTGATCAGCGGGTCGGTCGCATAGGCCTGAATGGCCTTGCGTCCGACGAGGTGTGACGGCGGGTTGTCGAGCACCGCGTCGTCGGTGAACGAGTCGGCCCACATCTTCCCGCCGTCGCGATGCGCGAAGTCATAGCCGGTGTGGTTCGTGTAGAGCAGCCGCTGGATCTCGGTGAAGTCCTCGGTCGAGATCTTCGACGGCGCGGCGGTGAGCGCCGACCAGTTGGCGCCGAAGAGGGCGGAGGCGAAGCAGAGCACCGCCGGGAACAGATACCGTTTCATGGAGTCACCCCTGTTCACGCCCCACCAAACAGGGCGCATGCGGGGCGATATTTACCACGCCGCCGTGTTTTGTCTATCCCCTGATTCGGGCAGTCAGCGCAACCGGGGCGTCGGGACGCCCCGCCAGGCGGTGTTCAGTGCCGATCGCGCCGGACGGTGACGCGCTTGCCGCGCAGGCCCGCGGGACCGACGGCGGCGATGACGGCGTCGACCTCTTCTTCCGGCACTTCGACGACCGAGAAGGCTTCGGCGATCTGGACCACGCGAACCGAGCGCGAGGGCAACCCGGCTTCGCCCGTGATCGCGCCGACCAGGTCCGCCGGCCGGATCCCGGCCTTCCGCCCCGCGCCGAAGAAGATGCGGGAACCGCCGCTCGCGCCGCCACGCGGTGCGCGGTCGCGGCTGTCGCGGCCCTGTGACGGTCCGCTGACTGGCACGGCAGCCGTGATCTCCACCGCGTCCGCCGTGCCGCTCGTGGCCCGGTCGGCGAGCGTGATCGCGGCGGCCGCGATGTCGAGTACGTCGAACTCCGCGGTCAGACCGCTGACGGTCGTCCGCGCATCCTCGAAACCGCCGGTCGACAGCAGCTCGCGCAGGTCGGAGGCGGTCTTCTCGAGGCGTCGTGCCTTCAGATCGGACACGGTCGGCACCGTGGCGATCTCGATCGTCTGCCCGGTCGTCCGCTCGATCGTGCGCAGATGCCGATGCTCGCGCGGGTCGATGAGCGTGATGGCCGTGCCGGCGCGGCCGGCCCGGCCTGTACGGCCGATCCGGTGCACGTAGGACTCGGGATCGGACGGCAGGTCGTAGTTGACGACGTGCGTGATGCGGTCGATGTCGAGTCCGCGGGCGGCCACGTCGGTCGCGATCAGCAGGTCGGTCTTCCCGGCCCGCACGCGGCCCATCACGGTGTCGCGCTGGCGCTGCTGCATGCCGCCGTGCAGCGCCTCGGCGCGGTAGCCGTGCGCGTTGAGCGCCTCGACCAGCGTGTCGACTTCCAGTCGCGTGCGGCAGAAGACGATGGCGGTCTCCGGGCCTTCCATGTCGAGGATGCGGTCGAGTGCGGCGGCTTTCTGATCGCGGCGGACGACATAAGCGACCTGCCGCACGCGCGGCACCTTGCCGGCAG
>JBIKWH010000031.1:0-11450 GCA_044356435.1 Vicinamibacterales bacterium | reverse complement strand
CTACTCGATGTCCGCTTCATCGGCGGCCCGCTTCAGGCGCAGCCAGTCGAGCGGATTCTCCAGGAGCAGCTCTCCCGGTCCTTCGAGGGGATAGTCCTTCCGCTGCGGATGGCCCTGCCACTCGTCCGGCATCAGGATGCGCCGAAGGTCGGGATGCCCGCTGAAGGACACGCCGAACAGGTCGTAGACCTCGCGCTCCAGCCAGCTTGCCGACGGCCAGATGCCCGCGACCGATGGCACGGCCTCGCCGTCAGCCGCACGGACCTTCAGGCGGAGGCGCTGGCGCAGCTCAACGGCGTAGAGGACGTAGATGACATCGAAGCGCTCCGGGCGCTCGGGCCAGTCCGACGCGGTCACGTCCGCACAGGCGTCAAACCCGTTCGCACGCAGCCACGTGGCCGCCTCCAGCAGGCGCGCGGCCGGGACGATGGCCGTCCAGTCCCCGACAAAGAGGCTCACCTGCGTGACCGCGCCGGGCAACGCGGCCTGGAGCCCGGCCAGGCTGGCGGGCACCACGGCGCCCTCGGGCGGAGCCGGATCCGGCGGCGCCGCTAGGCCCACTCGAGGGCTCCCTTCTTCCAGGCGTAGACGAACCCGACCACGAGAATCAGCAGGAAGAGCCCCATCTCGATCAGCCCGAAGACGCCCAGTTTCTCGACGATGACGGCCCACGGAAACATGAACACGGTCTCGACGTCGAAGATCACGAAGAGCATGGCCACGAGGTAATACCGGATGCTGTAGCGATCGCGGGCGTCGGTCGCCGGTTCGATGCCGCACTCGTAGGGATCGAACTTGACCTTGCCGGCCCGGTTCGTCTGGAGCAGGCGCGACGGGAGCAGCGTGACGCCGGCAAAGCCGATCGCCACCAGCAGAAACAGGACGACCGGTATGAACTCCTGAGGCATGGCGTGGAATGCCGGCGCAGATGCCGCGCAGGAATCAGGGGGGCGCGGCCCGCGTGAGGAGGGATTATATACTGAGCCTTCCCCGCCTATGCGCCCGTACGCCGTCCTCGCGCTCGTGCTGGCTGCCGCAACGGCCCCGCTGACCGCCCAGGAGCAGGAGCGGACCTTCCGCGCGGGTGTGGACATCGTGTCGCTCAACGTCACCGTCACGGATCCAGCCAGCCGCTACATCGTCGACCTGGACCAGAAGGACTTCAGCGTCTTCGAGGACGGCGTCAAGCAGGACCTCACCTTCTTCAATCGCAAGCAGCAGCCCATCGCGCTCTCGCTGCTGCTCGACAGCTCCGCCAGCATGGAGGGCCGCATCTCGACGCTGCAGGCGGCGGCCACCAACTTCGTGCGCCGGCTCCAGCCCGGCGACCTCGCCCAGATCATCGACTTCGACAGCCGCGTCGAGATCCGGCAGGGGTTCACGGACAAGCAGGACGATCTGGCGGCGGCCATCAAGCAGACGGCGGCCGGCGGATCCACGTCGCTGCACAACGCGATCTACATCGCGCTCAAGGAGCTGAAGAAGATTCAGGCCAGGAGCGACGCGGAGGTCCGGCGCCAGGCGCTCGTCCTGTTCAGCGACGGCGAAGACACCTCGAGCCTGGTCTCCTTCGACGAGGTACTGGACCTGGCGAAGCGGTCCGAGACGGCGATCTACACGATCACGCTGCAGGCCGACACACCGTCGTCGTCGCAGCAGCGCGGCTTTCAGGAAGCCGAGTTCGTGATGAAGCAGCTCGCGCTCGAAACGGGCGGGCACTCGTTCGCCGCGAAGCGCGTGGAAGACCTGAACGGCGTCTACAGTGAGATCGCGAACGAGCTCGCGAGCCAGTACGTGCTCGGCTATACCTCGAAGAACCAGATCCGGAACGGCGCCTGGCGTCGCATCGTCGTCCAGGTCGCCCGCGCCAACGCGATCCCCCGCACGAAGAAGGGCTACTACGCCGCTGCCGGCAAGTAACGTGAACGCCATCCCGCTCGCCATCTACCTCGTCGCAGCCGTGCTCTACGCGGTGCACTTCGCCCGCCGGAACCCCGCGGTGGGCCGGGCGGCCACGACCGTGCTCGTCGCCGGAGCCTTCGCGCATACGTTCGTGATCGGCATGCAGACGATGGAAGTCTGGAACGCGGCCTTCGCGAGCCCCTCGCGTGCGGCGTCCACCTTCGTCTGGCTGCTCGCGCTCTCGTATCTCTACACGGAGCTGACCACGGACGAGCGCGCGATGGGCGTCTTCATCCTGCCGATCGTGGTGCTGCTGCAGGCGGTCTCGACCCTCGCGCCGTCGGAGTCGGAGCCCAACCCGCTCCTCGACAGCCCGTGGTTCTGGGTGCACATGCTCTCGCTGCTCTTTGCATACGCGAGCTTTGCGCTGGCCGGCGTGCTCGGCCTGACCTACGTGCTGCAGTTCAAGGAGATCAAGAAGAAGAACCTCGGGTTCTTCTACACGCGGCTGCCCTCGCTGCAGACACTCGACGTGATGAACTCGCGCGCCGTGACGGTCGGCTGGGTGCTGCTGACCGTGGGGGTCGTCGTCGGCCTGATCTGGGCCCAGCAGGCGCACGCCGCCTCGCCTGGCGACCCGCAGGTGCAGGCGTTCTCGGTGGGCGACCCCAAGATCATCGTGACGATCCTGACGTGGCTGATGTATTCGTTCGCGGTCACCGCCAGGCGCGCGTTCGGGTGGACGGGCCGCAAGGCGGCGTGGCTCTCGGCGGTGGGATTCGTCGTGATCATGCTCAGCTTCCTGCCCATCAACTACTTCCTGACCACGTCGCACAGCTTCTGAGACCGGCCGTGCATCTCTTCCTCCTCGGCGTCAGCCATCGAACCGCGCCCGTCGAACTCCGGGAACGGCTGGATTTCTCCAGTCGCGATGTCGGCGCCGCCGTCGAGGCCCTCTGCGCGAAGACCGGCGCGGCCGAGACCGTGGTGCTTTCGACGTGCAACCGATCCGAGCTCTACGTGGCCAGCGAGAACATGGCGCAGGCCCGGCAGGAACTCGTGCGCTTTCTCGCGGACTACCACCAGGTGCCCCCGGACCAGTTCGTGCCGCACCTCTTCACGCGGGAGGACGACCAGGTCGCGCATCACCTGTTCCGCGTGGCGGCGGGGCTCGACTCGCTCGTCGTCGGCGAACCCCAGGTGCTCGGACAGGTGAAGGACGCCTTCGGCGTCGCCAGCGAGCGCCACTGCGCCGGGCCGTTCCTGAACAAGCTGTTCAGCTCGTCGTTCGCGGTCGGCAAACGGGTGCGCACGGAAACCGCGCTGGGCGAAGGCGCCGTGTCGGTCAGCTTCGCGGCCGTGCAGCTCGCCCGCAAGATCTTCGGCAGGCTCGACGGCCGTCACGTGCTCGTCATCGGCGCCGGCGAAATGGGCAAGCTCACCGCGCAGCACCTGCGGAGCCAGGGCGTCGGCGACATCGTGATCACGGGCCGGACGCTGGCGCGGGCCGAGGAGATCGCGGCCGCCGTGGAAGGCCGCGCGGTACCGTGGAGCGAGCTGATGCCGGCGCTGGGAACGGCGGACATCGTCATCACCGCCACCGGCTCGCAGCTCCCGATCATCACGAAGGCGCACGTGGAGTCGGTGATGCGGCGGCGGCGCCGCGACCCGCTCTTCGTCATCGACATCGCGATTCCCCGCGACGTCGAAGCCGGAGCCGGCGACATCGAACAGGTGTTCCTCTACAACGTCGACGACCTGCAGGCCATCGTGCAGGAGAACCTCTCGCGGCGCTCCGCGGAGATCCAGCGCGCCGAGGACATCGTGGCCGAGGAAGTCGGCCGCTTCATGGCGTGGCGCCGGTCGCGCACCGTCGTGCCGACGGTCGTGGCCCTGCGGCAGCGCTTCGACACGATCCGCAGGTCGGAGCTGCAGCGACTCGACTCGAAGCTGGCCGGCATGGACGCGGACACCCGCGCACGGGTGGACGAAGTCACGCGGCTCATCGTCGAGAAGCTGCTGCTCGAGCCGACCGAACAGTTGAAGGCGCTGCCCGACGAGGAAACGCAGGTGGCCTACGCGGACGCCGTCCGCCGGCTCTTCGGTCTGCGCGGCGATGACGCCCCCACCAACGCACCAGCGCCGGGCGGGACAGACACAACGACCCGTTTCGAGTAAGTCTCTTTCGCACCCATGCCCACACTCCGGATCGGCACCCGCGGCAGTCAGCTCGCGCTCTACCAGGCCCGTACGACGGCCGCGCTCCTCGAATCTCGCACGGGTTCCACCTGCGAGATCGTGATCATCAAGACGTCAGGCGACCGGCTGCAGGACGTCTCGCTCTCCGAGATCGGCGGCAAGCGGCTGTTCGTCAAGGAAATCGAGGACGCGCTGCTGGCCGGCACGGTGGACCTCGCCGTCCACAGCAGCAAGGACATGCCGGCCGTGCTGCCGGACGGCCTGGAAATCGCGGCCGTGCTCCCGCGCGAGGACCCGCGGGACGCCATCGTGCTGCCGGCCTCCGTCCCCGCCGGCGACGGCTCACTGGAGAGCGTCCGCGCGCAGCTCGGCAGCAGTCCCCGGATCGGCACGAGCAGCGTGCGGCGCATCGCGCAGCTTGCACGGCTCTTTCCGGGCGCGCAGTTCCTGCCCATCCGCGGCAATCTCGACACACGCCTCCGCAAGCTCGACAGCGGCGAGTTCGACGCGATCGTGCTCGCGGCAGCCGGCCTGCGGCGCCTCGGCTTCGAGGCGCGTATCTCCGGGTCGATCGACACGGAAGACTGCGTGCCGGCGCCCGGGCAGGGCATCATCGCCATCGAGATCCGGGGTGACGACGCGGCCACGCGGGCCCTGGTGGCGCAGCTCGACGACACGCCGGCCACGCGGGCCCTTGCGGCCGAGCGCGAGGTTGTCCGCGCCCTCGGCGGCGGGTGCCAGATGCCCATCGGCGCCTTCGCCCGTCTCGACGGCGACGCGATGACCGTGCACGGCCTGGTGACCTCGCTCGACGGCACGCGCGGCGTCCGCGCCACGGCCATGGGCCTCGCCGCGGCGGCGCACGATCTGGGCACCACGGTGGCCCGGCAGCTCCTCGAACAGGGCGCGGCGGCGATTCTGGCCGAGGCGAGTCAGACGCCTGCCGGCGGTGCACGATGACGAGACCGGCGTCACTCAAGCCGGCCGCGCTCATCGGCGCCGGGCCGGGCGATCCGGACCTCATCACGGTCCGCGGACGCACGCTGCTCGCCCAGGCCGACGTCGTCGTCCACGACCGGGAGGTGGACGCGCGGGTGCTCGCCCTGGCGGCTCCCGGTGCCGAGCTCATCGACGTCGGGCACGCCGGTCCCGGCGCGCTGGCCGAGGAGGCGATCAGCTATCTGATCGTCGAAAAGGCGCAGGAAGGGAAGCGTGTCGCGCGGCTCAAGTGGGGCGACCCGTTCATCTTCGACCGCGGCGGCGAGGAAGCGCTGTTCCTCCGCGAGCAGGGCGTGGAGGTCGAAGTGGTGCCGGGCGTCCCGATCGCCGTGGCGGCTTCGGCGTTCGCGGGCATCCCCGTCACCTATCCGGGCGCCGGCGACACGCTGACGATCATCCGCGGCCAGGACGATACGGGCGCCTCCATGCCCGACGTGGACTGGACGGCCGTGGCGAAGCTGAACGGCACGCTGCTCAGCTACGCCAGCGCGCATCAGTTGCCGCGGATGCTGCAGGCGCTGGTGGCGCACGGCTGCCCGCCGGACATGCCGGCAGCGATCGTCCGGAACGGCACCCTCCCGAGCCAGACGACCGAGGTCTCCACGGTCAGCGAACTCGCCGACTCCCTGGTGGCCCAGAACCGGCGCGACGGCGGCCTCCTCATCGTGGGCCGCGTGGTCCGCTTCCGGGAGCACCTCCGGTGGTTTGACGCGCGTCCGCTGTTCGGCCGCACCGTGCTCGTGACGCGGCCGAAGGACCAGGCGGCCGAGTTCACGGCCCACCTCGCCGCGCTCGGTGCTCGGGTCATCGAGCTGCCGCTCATCGAGATCCGGCCGGCTCCGGACCAGCAGGCGCTGGAACTGGCGGCGGCCAGCGCCAGCCAGTTCGACTGGGTCGTCTTTACGAGCGCGAACGCGGTGGACGCCTTCATGCGCGCGCTCGCCTCCCTCCAGCAGGACGCACGCGCCATCGGCACGGCGCGACTGTGTGCAGTCGGTCCGGCCACGGCCGAGCGGCTGGCGCACTACCACCTGCGGGTGGACCTCATCCCGCAGGTATTTCACGCGGACGGTGCATTCGCGGCACTGGAAAGCGAGGGGTCGCTGGCCGGACGCCGCGTGCTGCTGCCGAAAGGTGACATCGCGAGGGACGTCCTCGCCGATCACCTGCGCAACGCCGGCGCCGACGTCACGGAAATCGTGGCGTATCAGACCGTGGCGCGCGAGGCGCTCCGGGACGACGAGCCGGACATCTACCGGATGCTCCTCGACGGCACGCTGGACTGTGTCACCTTCACCAGCGGATCCGCCGTACGTGCCTTCGTCAATCTTTTCGGGGAGGACGCCGCCGTCGACCTGCTGATGCACACCGTCGTCGCCAGCATCGGCCCGGTCACGAGCGACGTCGCACGGTCGTCCGGCATCGAGGTCACGGTCCAGCCAGACCGCTTCACCGTCCCGGCACTGACAGCCGCGATCGCCGACCATTTCGCCGGGCGCCGCTGACCAGATCCGGCGCCGTTACACCCTCGTCAGTCCACCGTCGCGAGGACGCGGGAGCATGGTGCGGGAGGAACCCGCCTGCACACCGACTCTGCGGCCTGGCGCATCGAACGCCGGGTGTTTCTCACAAACGCCGCGACGCTGGTGGCGGGTCTGCTGCCCGCGGCTGTGACGACTGCGTCCGCGACCCGCGGTACGGCGCACGCGCCGATGCCCGCCAGGGTGCGCTTCGGCGTGGTGACCGACTCCCACTACGCCGACGCCGCCTCGGGTGGCCCAGGGGGCACGCGGTACTACCGCGAGTCACTGGCCAAGACGCGAGAAGCCGTTGAGCGGCTCCGCGCCGCACGGGCTGACTTCCTCGTGCACCTCGGGGACATCAAGGACATGGTGGAGGGTGAGCCGGAATCGCGCACGCTCTCGTATCTGGCCGCGATCGAGTCCGAAGTCCAGCGCTTTGGCGGGCCGACCTATCACGTCCTCGGAAACCATGACCTGGACAACATCTCCAAGGCTCAGGCCGCCGGCGTCCTCCGCAACAGCGGCATCGAGAAGGGCCGCACGTTCTATGCGTTCGTCCACGGGGGTGTCCGATTCGTCGTGTTGGATGCCTGCTTCACGCGCGACGGCAAGCCCTACGATCACGGGCGGTTCGAGTGGCAGGACACGTGGGTGCCAGACGCGCAGATGGACTGGCTCGACCGGGAACTGACGGCCTCGAAAGAGGCGGTGATCGTCCTGGCGCACCAGCGACTGGACGGCGCGGGCGACATCTTCGTGAGGAACGCCGCCGATGTGCGTGCGATCCTGGAGCGATCGCGGAAGGTCGCCGCGGTGCTCACGGGCCACGATCATCCGGGCGGCTACAACCGGATCGGCGACATCCACTACTACACCCAGCGCGCCATGGTCGAAGGCTCGGGACCGGGGAACAATGCTTACACGCTCGTCGAAGTGGACGCGCGCGGATCCCTGACAATCACCGGCTACCGGCGAGCCGTCGGGATGAGCCTCCAGCCGGTGTAGCCGCGAGGCCGCGGCGCCCGCCGCGCCTCACATGCTAGCGAAGCCCGGGAAAGAGCGTCGCCCAGTCGAAGACCGCGAAAGCCCGCTTCGATGAGTCCATCGCAACGAGTGCGCCTTTCGGCAACCCGGGCAGCGGCACGGACGTGACCTCAATGCCGTCGGTCTCGTCGGCCGTCGTCTGAGCCTCCGCGATGACGCGGTGTGTGTGCGGCGCGCCCGGTTCACCCTCGCGGCGATAGAGCTTAAAGATCGACCCCCCGGGAATCTGATCGGTCGACACGAGATAGCCCGTACCGTCAGCGTGCGTATAGAGGGCGAGACCTTCCCTATCGAGCCGGTAGCCCTCCGTGCCGAAGACGGCCAGCTCCCTGGAGGCATCCGCGTGGTCCGGATCCGCGTGCCACTTGTGGATCCCGAACCGCTCGTCCGCGTAGTAGACGTAGCCGAGGGCATCGTCCACGGCGATCGCCTCGATCTCGCCGACCGAGCCCGGTTCCGGACCCCGTCGGCTGAAGCGGCCGAACCGGCGGACCAGGGCCCCGGAGATCTGTCCGGCGGCGTCGGCGGTCAGGCGGTACTGGGCCAGGTAGCCTTCTGAAGGGCCCGTCTTTGGCGCGACGATGGCGAAGAGCGCGCCGTCGGTCGCGCGCTTGTAGAGTCCGACGCCCATCGGTTCCGACGACTCCCCGCTCTCACCGGCGAGGACGGGCACCGCGCCTGCATCCTCAAGGGCAGCGCCGCCCGGTGGGATGACGAACAGCCGGAGACGATGCTGCAGACGCTCGGTCGTCGCCACCAGGTCGACGACGCGTGATCCGAGCGTGACGCCGGTCTCGATGTCGACGTTGTTCGGCCGATCGAGGCCGGCGATCGTCTGACGGATCCCGCCGTCAAGGCCGAAGACCACCAGCGCGCCGTCCGGCGCCTTCACCTTGTTCGTCCCGACGATGAGACTCCCCGCCGGATCGGCAGTGTTCAGCCAGATGGCAGGGTCGTCCGCGTCATGGCTCACAGCAGCCGTCATCCGCACGGGTTCGATCCGTGGCGCGGCGGAGGGAGCGGGCGCGGACGCGCCTCCGCCGCACGCGGCGGCGAAGGCGATGACGGGAGTGAGGAGCCGGAGCCTTACCAATTCACCCGGACTCCGAAGCGCGACCACCACCGGTAGTACTCCTCCTGAACCGGGCGGGTGGTGACGCCGAGGTAGTAGCGGAGCGGGGCGTTGGTGAGATTCAGGAAGTCCGCGAACACCTGGGCCTTCTTGAAGAAGCGCTGGCTGATGTTCACGTCGAGCTGCGTATGGTTGTCGTAGTAGACGTCCTCGGCCGCGTTGGCCCCGACCACGTCGATGTACTTCCCGTGGAAGTTCCAGGAGGCCTTTCCTGAGAACCCGGCCTTCTCGTACCACAGGGACAGGTTGCCGAGATGCTGTGACTGCCCCGGCAGGGTGGACGCGGCCTGCCGGTCCGGGAACATCGCCGAGGAGTCCGTGTAGGTGTAGTTGGCATAGACGCCGATCCCGTCAAAGGGCTTCGGCAGGAAGCGGAGCTGGTTCTGGAACGCGACCTCCGCGCCCCACAGGCTCGCCGCGTCGCCATTCCTCGGCTGGAACACTTCGTAGAGCTCTCCGAAATTCTGCTCCTGAAGACGGAACGGGAAGATGTAGTCGTGCAGGCGCTTGAAGAAGACACCGCCGGAGACCACGCCGACGGACGTGAAGTAGCGCTCAAACAGCAGGTCGAGGTTGTCCGACGTCGTCGGCTTGAGGCTCGCGTTGCCGCGCGTGATCTCGTTGTCCTCCTGAAAGACGAGCTGGAAGGGCACCAGGTCGACGTAGTTGGGACGCGCGATCGTGCGGGTATAGGCCGCGCGGAGGTTGGTGTCCGCGTCGACGGCGTAGCGCAGGTGGAAGCCGGGCAGCACCTGCGTATACCGGTCGCCGCCCGTGACCGCCCGGGTGGACGCGTAGTCCCCGTCGCCGTCATAGAGCACCTGGAACCCGGTGTAGTCGACCTTCGTGGATTCGACCCGGACGCCTGGCAGCAGTGTCAGCTTGGGACTCAGGAAGAGTTCCGCCATCACGTAGCCGGCCGCAACCTGCTCGTTGGCGTCGTAATCCGCGGCGTCGCCTTCGCGGTCCGCCACGAAGCGCGTGGACGGCTCAGCGTTGAACATCGTCCTGGACGCACCGGGGTTGATTCCCGGGAACGCCGGGTAGTTCGACGGAAGGAAGTCCAGGAAGCGGCTGTTGTCGAACGTGGCGTCCTGCAGCGACGGAAACGAGACCGTCGCCGACGGCGCCAGCGCCCCTGCCTCGAAGTTCCGCGTCTTCTTCTTGTCCTTGAACTTCGCGCCGGTCTTCAGGAATCGGGCGCCGTTGGCAGACGTCCCCATCGGCATCCGCACGTTGAAGGAGCCCGTCCAATCGCGGTCCTGGGTGTCGAAGATCTCGGTCTCCCACGCGTTGAGTCGTGCCACGGCCGCGTTATTCGCGGATGGGTTGGGCTGGATGTTGGCAGGGTTCCCAATGTCCGGCGTGAACGTGATGCCGGTCTGCCGGAAGATCGAGTCGAGCCGATCCGGCTGGACCTCTTCGGCAAAGGCGTAGGCGAGCCGGTAGTCGATGGCGGTGCCGCTGGCCAGTGCGTGCGTCGCGCCGACCGAGAGGGACCGGATGTTCTGGTTCTGATTCCGGTTCTTCAGGACGTGCTCGATGCGGCGGTTGGCCGGGCGGAAGCGGATCCGGTTGTTGACCTCGTAGTCCTCGAAGCGGTTGACGAGGCTCCGCACGACGAGCGAGGACCCGGCAGACAGCCGCACGTCACCGGAGGCATTGAAGCCGTAGCGGTTGCGGTCGATCTGATAGTCCCGGAGCTGGAAGTCCGCCAGCGCGTTGCCGGCGTAGTCGGCCTCGAAGTTCTCCGAACCCCTGAAGAGCCGCGACGCGCTGAACCCGGCCAGCAGCCCGGCCTTGCCGTTGGCGAACCGCCGGCCCACCGTGCCGGACGCCATCTGCTGGTCCCCTGAGCGCTGCAGGGCGTTGTAGCCTCCGCCGGCGCTGAAGAGGACCGTCGGCCGGGACACGGCCTGCTTGGTCAGGAGGTTGACCGCGCCCCCGATGGAGTCGGCATCCATGTCTGGTGTGACCGCCTTCGAGACCTCGATGGACTGGAGCTGGTCCGCGGGCACGGCGTCAAGCGCCACCTGACGCGCGTCTCCTTCGGGTGCCGGGATGCGCTCGCCGTTGATCATCATCGAGTTGAGACGGGCTTCGGTGCCCCGCACCAGCACGTAGCGCCCCTCACCCTGGTCGCGCGCGATGGAGACGCCCGGGACGCGCTGCGCCGCTTCCGCGGCGTTCGGATCGGGAAAGCTGCCGATCTGGTCGGCCGCCACGACGTTGGTGATGTTGAGCGCGGTCTTCTGCTGATTCAGGGCGCGGGCCTGGCCCTCCTGAATCGACTGCCCCGTCACGGTGACCGACTCCTGGAAGGCGGCGCCCATCTCGAGGCGGACGTCCGGAAGCGTGACGAGCCCGCCGGTCACCTCAACGGTCGAGGAGGCGTCCTTACGTCCGAGGTAGGTCACCAGCACGGTGCGTGTGCCTGCCGGTACCCCCGCCAGCCGGAACGCACCCTGGTCGTCGGTCGCGACTGAGAGCGCGGTACCCTCGACGCGCACGAGCGCTCCGGTCAGCGGTCCGCCGCGCAGCGCATCCAGCACCCGGCCTTCCAGAACGACACTCTGCTGAGCAAACGCCGTCTGTCCGCACGCCCCGCTCAGTGCCGCGAAGGCAATCACCAATTCCCGCAGTCGTTTCAT
>JBIKWH010000272.1:0-3736 GCA_044356435.1 Vicinamibacterales bacterium | reverse complement strand
TTCTCCATCTCCTGGATTGCGGGAACAACCGCAACCATACCGAAGCATCATGGAGAGCCGCTGTGACAATGGGACGACTGACGTTAGGCGGAGAGTTGACGAATGCGACGCTGGTGCAACGCGCGGGGCTCCGGTGGCCTTCAGGTCCGGCGGTTGTCTCTCGACAGCGGTGTGCAGATTGCGTCGGGCCCGGATCAGGGCCTGGACGACGCGGGCAGCGATGGCGCGGGCTTGAGCAGGATGGCCCCGCCGCGCTTCGGGTCGAAGTCGCGCTCCCACTTCGACACGACGAGCGCGGCCACGGTGTTGCCGATGAGGTTGGTGATCGCGCGCGCCTCGGACATGAAGCGATCGACGCCGAGGATGAGCGCCAGCCCTGCCACCGGCACCTTCCCGCCCGTCGTCGCAAGCGTGGCCGCCAGCGTGATGAAGCCACCGCCGGTGACCGCCGCGGCGCCCTTGGACGTCAGGAGCAGCACGCCGAGGATCGAGAGTTCCTCACCGAGCGTCAGCGAGACATCCGTCGCCTGGGCGATGAAGAGCACGGCCATCGTGAGGTAGATGCAGGTGCCGTCGAGGTTGAAGGAGTAGCCGGAGGGCACGACGATGCCGACCACGGAGTCGCCGCAGCCGTTGGCCTTCAGCTTCTGCATCAGGAGCGGCAACGCGGACTCAGAGGACGACGTCCCCAGCACGATCAGCAGCTCTTCCCGGATCATCCGGAGCACACCGAGCAGCGAGAACCCGTGAAGGCGCAGAATCCCGCCCAGCACGACGAAGATGAACAGCAGGCACGTCAGATAAACGCTCGCCATCAGCTTGCCCAGCGAGACCAGCGTGCCGAGGCCGTACGCGCCGACCGTGAAGGCCATCGCACCCAGCGCGGCGATAGGAGCCGCGCGCACGACGAGGTTGACGAGACCGAAGAACACGCCGGTCAGGTCGTGGAGCAGCGCGCCGACAGCCTTTCCCTTCTCCCCCATCTTGGCGAGCACGACGCCGAAGAGGATGGCGAGGAACAGGATCTGGAGGATCTCGCCGTCCGCGAACGCGCCGATGAAGGTGGCCGGCACGATGTGGGTCAGGAACGCCACGGTGCCCTGCTGCTGTGCTCCGGCAGCGTAGCCGGCGATCGTGGTCGTGTTCAGCGTGGCGGGGTCGACATGGAACCCCGCGCCCGGCTGCACCACCTTCGCCACGACGAGGCCGATGAGGAGCGCCACCGTGGTCACGACCTCGAAGTAGACGAGCGCCTTCCAGCCCACGCGGCCCAGCCGCCGCAGGTCGGTGAGCCCCGCCAGGCCGCCCACCACCGTGCAGAAGATCACGGGCCCGATCAGCATCCGCACCGTCTTCACGAACACGTCGCCGAGCGGTTTGAGCGCCTTCGCCAGGTCCGGTCTGAGGACGCCGAGCGCCACGCCGATGGCGATGGCCACCAGCACCTGCAGGTAGAGGTTGCGTCTCATGGGGCGAGGCGCATCCTACTAGAATGAACGCCATGTCGCTCCACCTGACGCACCGCCCCAGGCGCCTCCGGCGCACCGAGGCCATCCGCAGCTACGTCCGCGAAACGCGTCTGACGCCGGACCGGCTCGTCTACCCGCTGTTCGTCTGCGAGGGCGAGGGCGTGCGCCGCGAGGTGATCTCGATGCCTGGCGTGTTCCAGCTCTCGGTCGACGAGGCCGTGAAGGAAGTGGCCGCGGCCAGGGCCGAGGGCGTCCCCGGCGTGCTGCTGTTCGGCCTGCCGGACGCGAAGGACGACATCGGTTCGCAGGCCTCCGAGGCGGACGCGCCCGTCCAGTCCGCGGTCCGCGCGATCAAGCGCGAGGTCGAAGGCACGGTGGTGTTCACGGACGTCTGCCTCTGCGAGTACACCTCGCATGGCCACTGCGGCGTGATGCGCGGGGAGGAGATCCTGAACGACGTCACCGTCGAGGCTCTGGTGCGGACGGCCCTCTCGCACGCGGAGGCGGGCGCGGACTTCGTGGCCCCGTCCGACATGATGGACGGCCGCGTCGGCGCGATCCGCGAGGCGCTCGATGCCGCCGGGCACGACCAGGTCGGATTGATGTCGTACGCCGCGAAGTACTGCTCCGCGTTCTACGGCCCCTTCCGCGACGCCGCCGACTCCGCACCCCAGTTCGGCGACCGGCGCAGCCACCAGATGGACCCCGCCAATGTCGAGGAGGCGCTGCGCGAAGTCGCGCTCGACCTCGAAGAGGGCGCGGACATCGTGATGGTCAAACCCGCACTCACCTATCTCGATGTGATCTCCCGCGTGAAGCGAGAGTTCAACGTGCCGACCGCCGCGTATCACGTCAGCGGCGAGTACGCGATGCTCAAGGCCGCCGCGCGGAACGGCTGGCTCGACGAACGCCGCGCCATGCTCGAAACGCTGACCTCCATCGCCCGCGCCGGCGCGGACCTCATCGTCACCTACTACGCCCGCGAAGCCGCGCGCGCCCTCTAGCCCGGACCCCCGATGAAGAAACCCGTCCGCAGTCAGCAGCTCTTTGCCCGCGCCCAGCAGATTCTCCCCGGCGGCGTGGACAGCCCGGTTCGCGCGTTCAAGTCCGTCGGCGCCTCGCCGCTCTTCGTGAAGAAGGGCGCCGGCGCGAAGCTGTACGACGTCGACGGCAACGTGTTCATCGACTACGTGATGTCGTGGGGGCCACTGATTCACGGCCACGCGCCCGCGGGGCTGATCCGCGCGCTCGCCACGGCCGCGAAGGCCGGCACCAGCTTCGGCGCGCCCAGCCCACTCGAGCACCAGCTGGGTGAGCGCGTCCGCGAGCTGATGCCGTCCATGGAGCGGGTCCGCTTCGTCAGCTCGGGCACCGAAGCCGCCATGAGCGCGATGCGGGTGGCACGCGCCGCCACGAAGCGCGACCGGTTCATCAAGTTCGAGGGGTGCTACCACGGCCACGGCGACGCCTTTCTGGTGAAGGCCGGCTCCGGCGCGCTGACGCTCGGCGTGCCCACCAGCCCCGGCGTGGCAAAGGCTGTGGCCGCGGACACGCTGCTTGCCACCTACAACGACCTCGCTTCGGTGGCGCGACTGTTCAAGGCCCACCGGAAGTCGATCGCGGCCGTCATCGTGGAGCCGATCGCCGGCAACATCGGCGTCGTGCCGCCCGCGCCAGGGTTTCTCCAGGGCCTCCGTGACCTCTGCACGAAGTACGGCGCGCTCCTCGTGTTCGACGAGGTGATCTCCGGCTTCCGCGCGTCCGCCGGTGGTGCACAGGGGCTCTTCGGCATCACGCCGGATCTCACCTGCCTCGGCAAGATCATCGGCGGCGGCCTGCCCGTGGGCGCCTATGGTGGCCGGGCGGACCTGATGTCGCTCGTGTCACCGGCCGGTCCGGTGTATCAGGCCGGCACGCTCTCTGGGAACCCGCTCGCCATGACGGCGGGCCTCTGGGCGCTGAACCGGCTGAAGCCCACCCTCTATCGCGACCTCGCGTATCTCGGTGCGATGCTCGCCTCCGGCTTCGCCGACGCCGCCCGCGCGGCCGGTGTGCCCGTGCAGGTCAACGCCTTCGGGTCACTCGTCACGCCGTTTTTCACCGGAACGCCGGTGACCGACTGCCCCTCCGCCATGAAGGCGGACGCCACGGCCTACGGTGTGTTCTTCCGGGGGATGCTGAAACGGGGCATCTACCCGCCACCCTCGCAGTTCGAGGCGTGGTTCCTCTCGGCCGCCCACACGGATACGGATGTCGCGAAGACGATC
>JBIKWH010000206.1:0-4439 GCA_044356435.1 Vicinamibacterales bacterium | reverse complement strand
CGGCGCGGGACGACCGCCGCAACTGGGGCATCATCGAGATCGACTAGCGTTCGGGCGGGCTCGCGGCGAGCGCCTGCTCCGCGGCCGCCTGCTCCGCTTCCTTTTTCGACCGGCCCTCGGCCCGCCCGGCCGCGGCGCCATCCACCCACACTTCCACGTGAAAGACCTTGCGGTGGTCCGGCCCCTGCTGGTCGACCAGCCGGTACTCCGGCAGCGCGAGCCCGCGCGCCTGCGTCCGTTCCTGCAGCGCGGACTTGAAGTCGAGCCCGGTCACCGCGGCGCCGGCCGCGGCGTCGATGTCGACCTGCAGCACCGGCCCGAGCCAGTGCGAGACGGCCTCGAGGCCGCCATCGAGATACACGGCCGCGATCAGCGCCTCGAAGGAGTCGGCCAGGAGCGTCTGCTTCTGCCGGCCGCCCGTCTTCTCCTCGCCCTTCCCGAGCAGCAACGCCTCGCCAAGCCGAAGCCGCTCCGCCTGCCGCGCGAGTGACGTCGTCGAGACGACCGCCGACTTCACCTTCGACTTCTGCCCTTCGCGGGACTCGGGGAACTGCCGGTAGAGCATGTCGGCCACGACCAGCCCGAGCACCGCGTCGCCCAGAAACTCCAGCGACTCGTTGTCGATGACGCCGCCGGTCTGATCCTCGGACGCCAGCGACCGGTGCGTCAGCGCGTGCTCGAGCAGCGCGCGGTCCCGGAAGCGATAGCCGATGCGTGCCTCCAGATCCCCGAACTCGTCCGCCAACCGCACCACGGCATGCCCCTGCTCCACGCGGTGGCTCTCGATCACGCGCAGGGCCGCGTCCGCATCCGCGTCACGCACGGCAATCGCGAACTCGCCTTCGGCGCTGATCGCCATGGGCCAGACGCCGGGCACCAGTCCGCCCGTGCGGACGCCCTCAATGCCCTGGCTGTCGAGCAGCGCCAGCACCACGCGCGCCTCCATCTCGGAGCCGGTGCGAAACACGATGCGTGTCATGCCGTGTGCCCGCCCTCCGGGATGCGCAGCAACACCATGGTCATGTCGTCGTGCTGCTCGGCCTCGCCGACGAACGCGCGCAGCCGCCGCATCAGGCCGTCCTTGAGCGTTGCGAGTGGCTGGTCGCGGGTCGCTTCGAGCGCCGCCATCAGACGCGCCTCTCCGAAGTACTCCTGGCGACTGTTCATCGCCTCGGTCACGCCGTCGGTGAAGAGCAGCACCACGTCGCCGGGTGCCAGCGTCAACACATCCTCTTCCAGCAACCGGGCGAACATCCCGGAGTCAGACAGGTCCAGGCCGAGCACCATGCCCTCAGGCGCCACCAGCCGGGGTGTGCGGTCGGGCGCCTGGGGCCCGGGCGCGAACAGCAGCGGGCAATGCCCGGCGCGGGCGTAGGTGAACGTGCCGGCGACGAGGTCCACGATGCCGTAGGTCATCGTGATGAAGCTCCGGCCGTCGAGGTGCTTCGCCAGCGCCAGATCGGCTTCGATGAGCAGTTCGCGCGGCGAGGTGTACCGCGCGGACAGCGCCAGCATCAGGCCCTTCAGCTCGGCCATGTAGAGCGCGGCGGAGGCACCCTTCCCGGCGACGTCGGCCACCAGGATCCCCACGCGGCCGTGCTCGAGCGGCAGGACGTCGTAGTAGTCGCCGCCCACCTGGCGCGCGGGTTCGCAGACGCCGGCCACGTCGAGACCGGCCACGGACACATCGCCACGCGGCAGCAGCGACATCTGGATGCGCTTGGCGACGAGCAGCTCCTCTTCCATCCGATCCTTCTCGGCCTTCTCGCCGAGCAGGGTCTGGATGCTCGCGGTCATCTCGTTGAACGACTGCGCGAGGTCGCCGAGCTGATCCTCGGTGCGGATCGGAATCTTGTAGGTGAAGTCGCCGCGCTTGACCTGGCTTGTGCCCGTGACGAGCGCGTGCACGGACCCGGTGATCGACCGCGCCAGGCTCAACCCTGTGAAGAACGCGACGGCCTCGATGGCGAGGAACAGCCCGCCCACCACGGACAGCAGGGCGAACAGGATCTGGCTGATGCTGTAATCGCCGATCCGCACCGGCGTCGCGGAGACGCGGCGGATGATGTCGGCCGGGCTCATGGTGATCGTCGCGGCCACGTAGCCGGTCTGCCCGGTCTCCCAGTCGACCATGTCGAGGAAGGCGAACCACCCGCGTGGCTGCTCGAGCCAGCCCCGCGGCCGGCTCGGTGCCACCTCGGGTGGCGTCTCCTCGGCGAGGCGCCGGCCCCAGGCGCGCGGCTGCAGCGCGTCTGGCGTAGCGATGGGCAGGAACGCCGCGATCGCGATGCCCGTCTCCTCCTGCAGCGAGGCCACGAGCGACGCGGTCACCGGAATGTCGACGACCACGGCGAAGCCCGGTACCGCCTCATCGGGAAACGCGACCGCGCGGACGACGATCTGCACCGGTACCGGCGGTCCGTTCGTCACGGCGGGCACGGTGTTGTAGGCCACCACACCGGCCGCGCCTCCGCACGGGACCCAGGCCCCGATGCCGGGCGGGTCCATGTGGCTCCACGGTCCCTTGCGCATCGCTGGCACGACAACGGGGCGCTCGGTGCGGCCCGGCCCGCAGTTGCGGTCCACGGGCACCACGGCGAACGACACGCGCGGATACCGCACGGCTTCGACCGCGCGCCGCCGGGTGATGGTGTCGTCAGCTTCGGTGAGTGTCCGGGCCCCGTCCAGCTCGAACGCGGCGGCTCGCGCGACGAACTGCGCCTCCTCGACGAGGTTCTTTACGCGGCCTTCGATCAGATAGGCGCTGAGGTTGAAGAACAGCAGCAGCCCACCCAGCGCGAAGAACGCGAGGATGAGCGCGATCGGTACGAAGCCCAGGAAGATGTAGGAGGCCGTCAGCTTCCGGCGGACGTACCAGAGCAGGCGCTGCCGACGGGCTTCGCGCACGAGCTGCACGAACCAGCCGAGCCCGGCGGCGACAAACGCCAGCGTCGCCACGCCGTCGATCCAGCCCGGCGGCACGCGCGCCGCCTCCCGTATGCCGGCGGCCACAATCCGCAGGGCAATCGCCAGCAGGAGCAGGCGTCCAGGCCAGGAGCGCAGAATCCAGCGCCGCGCCCGATTCCAGGCGAGTGTCTCAGGCTCGGTCGTCACAAATCCGGGTTACAGCATACAAGCGCAGGCGCCCGGACGATCGGTCGTGGCACGGGCGTGCGACACGCGGTGGACAGCGCCGTAGACCCACACGGAACAGCCGGAGTACGCTCGTCCGGTGAAGCTCTCCGACTCGGCCCGTTTCAGCACGCTGTGCATCCACGCCGGCCAGACGCCGGACCCGTCGACCGGCGCCATCACCACCCCGATCTACCAGACGTCGACCTACGTGCAGGACGGCCTCGGCCAGCACAAGGGCTATGAGTACGCCCGCACGCAGAACCCGACGCGCGCGGCGCTCGAAGCCAACCTGGCGGCCATCGAGCACGGCACGGCCGGGTTCGGCTTTGCCTCCGGCATGTCGGCCATTGCCGCGGTGCTGACGCTGCTCGAATCCGGCGACCACGTCGTGGTCACCGACAACACCTACGGCGGCACCTACCGGCTCTTCGAGCGCGTCCTCCGGAAGGGCGGGCTGGACTTCACCTACGCCGATACCTCGCGGCTGGACGCCATCGCGGCCGCGATCCGGCCCACGACGAAGCTGCTGTTTCTGGAGACGCCGACGAACCCGACACTGCGGCTGACGGACCTCGCGGCGGCGTCCGAGCTGGCGCACGCGCACGGCGTGGCCGTCGTCGTCGACAACACGTTCGCGAGCCCGGCCATCCAGCGTCCGCTCGACTTCGGCGCGGACATGGTGCTCCACAGCACGACCAAGTATCTGAACGGCCACAGCGACAGCGTCGGCGGCGCCGTGATCGCCACGCGGAACGACCACATCGAGTGGCTCCGCTTCGTGCAGAACGCCGAGGGCGCCATTCTCAGCCCCATGGACAGCTGGCTCGTGCTCCGCGGCACGAAGACGCTGCCCGTGCGCATGGAGCGCCACAACGCCAACGCCATGGCGCTCGCCGAGATGCTGGCCGGCCACCCGAAGGTGACGAAGACGATCTACCCGGGGCTGACCTCCCATCCGGAGCACGCGCTCGCGAGGCGGCAGATGCGCGGCTTCGGCGGGCTGGTGTCGATCGACCTCGGCAGCCTGGACCGGGCGCGGACCCTGCTCGAGTCCGTGCGGCTCATCGCGCTGGCGGAAAGCCTCGGCGGCGTGGAGTCGCTCATCAGCCACCCGGCCACCATGACCCACGCGTCCGTGCCCGCCGACCGCCGGCAGGCCCTGGGCATTACCGACGGACTCGTCCGCCTGTCGGTGGGCATCGAAGACCTGGACGATCTGCGCGAAGATCTCACCACCGCCCTCGCCCGCCTGTGAACTGCATCGGTAGAACCCTATGGACCTGATCGCCACGTTCTTCGAAACC